>JANXZP010000262.1 GCA_025355485.1 Pseudomonadota bacterium | reverse complement strand
CGATTACCGGCGCGACAAATTGCGCCGCGGCGTGCTGGAAAGCTACGCCGCGTTCGCGCCGTTCAATGAGTCCACCCGCGTCATCGAGCCGATCCTGCCGCATGCAGTCCGCACCTTGCGTGAGGGCGATCGGATCCTCGACACGTGGTGCCGCACCGGATGGAGCGGCGAGTGGTTGGCGGGTCGGTTCCCGCGACAACGCGTGGTTGCACTTTGGGAAGGCAACAGCAGCGTGTTGGGTTATCGCGGGTTCCGGCATTTGCTGGGGCCAGGACAACGCGCCGGCAATCTCGACATCGTGTTCTGCGATTTGGAAAAACCACTACCGTTCCGCGATGCCGCGTTCGGCATGGTGCATGCCTACGATTCGCTGCATCGCTACGGCCTGGTTCCATTCGCGGGCGAATGCCTGCGGGTCGCGCGTGCCGATGCCGCCGTGCTGTTTCCGCACCTGCACCTGAGCAACAGCGAGCCCGAACCGTTTTTCGAACGCGGCTGCCGCCAGTTGCATGGCCGCGACTACCGCGCGTGGCTGGACCGGGTCACGACCGACGGTGTGCGTCGCGGCTGGGTCTTGAGCGAAGCCGCCGTGTTCAATGGCCCCGCCATCGCGGAGCTGGTCGATGTTCCGGATACCACGCACTACAACGGCATGGTCGCGATCCTGTCGCAATCGCAGTCACCGACGGTGCTGGCTTGCGGGCGCGGGTCGCGTCGATTCGTGGCCAGCCCGCTGTTTCGCATGAGTCTTGCGCGTGCCAACGCGCACGTGTCGCCCGGATTGTTCGATGGCGCGATCGGTCATTTGCTCGCGCGGCATCCGGTGTACCAGGCGCGGTTGCCGGATGGCCCGGTGGATTTGTCGGAACCCGCGCTGCTGGGTTTGTTGCTTGCCGCGACCGGCATGCGCGAGGACGCGATCGTCGCGACGACCACACCGCCATCGCAACAGATGTCGTCGACGCTGCAAACAATGGTCGACCGCGAATTGCTGCGGCCAGCGCAGATTTCCGACGCCGCACATCGCCTGCAGCGCTTCCATGCGAATCAACTGCCGGTGCGCGACGGCGGCATCCTCGAGGATTTCTGGTCGCGAATTGCACGCTGCGAGGACGAATTGTTGATCCTCGCCGATGGCGATGGCTACAGAGGCGCCGATCTTGCTCGCTACGCCGCATCGGTCGCGGCATTTTTGCGCGATCGCGGGTTGACGCCCGGCGATTGGCTCGTGGTCAATGCCGGGGTCCATCCGTTGTTGCTGCTCGCGGCGATCGCCGCAGCCTCGTCCGGATTCAACGTCAGCCTGTGTGCGGCGCCGAAGTATCCGCACCCCGAAGCGAAATTGCTGTTGCATGGCGATGCGGACACCGCGCCGGTCGGCGTGGCGGCCCTGCCGCTAGGACTTGCTGGCGCTGCGTCGTCGCTGCTGTCGTCGCTGGAATCGCAGGCGGCCGCTGGGGTCGGTCTGCATGCGGTCGATTCGGGCCTGATCGAGTTCGACTTGGACGCGGGCAGGGCGCGATGCCGGCTGGCCGATCTGGTCGATGGACTCGAATCGCTGTCCGCGCAGACCGAGAAACAACTGTGGCTGCTCGATGGCCGCAGCCCGTTCGGCGGCCTGATCGGCTGCCTGGCCGGTTGGTCCATGACCGAAGCCGTGCGGGTGCTGGCGTCCGGCAACACGACCTGAGCAGACGCTACCGACGCGGCGACGGCACGTTATCATGGCGCTCGGCTGCGACGCCCTGACGCGCAGCGCAGGCAATGACGGAGAGTGCATGGGTCCCTGGCTGGTCACCGGCGGCGCCGGCTTCATCGGCGGCAATTTCGTGCTCGACGCGGTGGCCGCGGGCGTGCGCGTGGTCAACCTCGATGCGCTGACGTACGCGGGTAATCGCGACACGCTGGCTGCGCTCGATGCCAACCCGGGTCACGTCTTCGTGCACGGCGATATTGGCGATCGCGCCTTGGTCGCGAAATTGCTCGCCGAACACCGCCCGCAGGCGATCGTGAATTTCGCCGCCGAATCGCATGTGGATCGTTCGATCGACGGCCCGGCCGCGTTCGTGCAGACCAATGTGGTCGGCACGCTCGCATTGCTGGAAGCAGCGCGCGATTACTGGCGCGATCTCGACGGCGATGCGAAGAGCAGCTTCCGTTTCCTGCATGTGTCCACCGACGAGGTGTACGGATCGCTCGGCGATACCGGCGCGTTCACCGAGGAAACGCCGTACGCGCCGAACTCGCCGTATTCGGCATCCAAGGCCGCGTCCGATCACCTCGTTCGCGCGTTCCACCACACCTACGGCTTGCCGGTACTGACCACGAATTGCTCGAACAATTACGGGCCGTACCAGTTTCCGGAAAAACTCATTCCGCTGATCATCCAGAAGGCGCTGGCCGGCGAACCGTTGCCTGTGTATGGCGATGGCAGGAACATCCGCGACTGGTTGTACGTGACCGACCATTGTTCCGCGATCCGGCGCGTACTCGAAGCAGGGCGCGTCGGCGAGACATACAACGTCGGCGGCGATGCCGAAATGCAGAACATCGTGGTGGTCAGTACGATCTGCGCGCTGCTCGATCAACGTCGGCCGCTTGCCGATGGCCGTGCCCGCGAATCGCTGATCACCTACGTGAAGGATCGTCCGGGCCATGATCGCCGCTATGCGATCGACGCGAACAAACTCAAGCGCGAACTTGGCTGGGCGCCGACGCTGGATTTCGAACAGGGCATCGCACAGACGGTCGACTGGTATCTGGATAATTCCGTGTGGGCGAAGCGGGTGCTGGATGGAAGTTATCGGATGCAGAGACTCGGTGGCCAATGATGCATTCAATCAAATTCTCTTCTCGGGCAGACTGACGTGACCCAACGCAAAGGCATCATCCTCGCAGGCGGCTCCGGCACGCGGCTGTATCCGATCACGCAGTCGATCAGCAAGCAGCTGTTGCCGGTCTACGACAAGCCGATGATCTATTACCCGCTCAGCACGTTGATGCTGGCGGGCATCCGCGAGGTCCTGGTCATCAACACGCCGCACGAACAGGAACTGTTCCGGCGACTGCTTGGCGATGGATCGCAGTGGGGCATGCGGATCGAGTACGCCGCGCAGCCGAGCCCCGACGGACTCGCGCAGGCGTACCTGATCGGTCGCGATTTCCTTGGGGGCGGACCGAGTTGCCTGGTGCTGGGCGACAACATTTTCTACGGCCAGGGCTTCACCGAGCAGTTGCGCGCCGCTTCCGCACAGGTGCACGGCGCGACCGTGTTCGGCTACTGGGTGCGCGACCCGGAGCGCTACGGCGTCGCCGAGTTCGATGCATCCGGTCGCGTGGTCGGCCTGGAAGAAAAACCCGCGCAGCCGCGTTCGCACTACGCGGTCACCGGCCTGTATTTCTACGATGGCCGCGCCAGCGATTTCGCGGCGACGCTCAAGCCGTCGAAGCGCGGCGAGCTCGAAATCACCGACCTCAACCGCTGTTATCTTACCGATGGTTCGCTTCGCCTCGAACGACTCGGACGCGGTTACGCGTGGCTCGACACCGGCACCCACGAATCGCTGCTGCAGGCGTCGAATTTCATCGAGACGATCGAGGCGCGGCAGGGATTGCGCGTATGCTGCCCGGAGGAAATCGCCTACGCGAACCGCTGGATCGATGCCGCGCAGCTCGCCGCGCTGGCCAAGCCCCTTGCCAAGAACGGCTATGGGCAATACCTGCTCGGATTGCTCGAACACGGCAGCGTCGAATGACATCGATACCGCGCATGAAGGCCAAGCGATGAAAATCACCGAGACCGACCTGCCCGGTTGCCTGTTGATCGAACCGCGCGTGTTTGGCGATGCGCGCGGAAGTTTTTTCGAGAGCTTCAACCAGAAGACGTATGCCGATGCCGGACTCGACCTGCGGTTCGTGCAGAACAATGTGTCGGTGTCGCAACGCGGAGTACTGCGTGGGCTGCATTATCAGTGGCCGAATCCGCAGGGCAAGCTGGTGTCGGTACTCGAAGGCGAGGTCTACGACGTCGCGGTGGATATCCGTCGCGGTTCGCCGCATTTCGGGCGCTGGACCGCGGCGATCCTCAGCGCCGAAAACCATCGCCAGTTGTGGATACCCGAAGGATTCGCGCACGGCTTCGCGACCCTCAGCGAGCGCGCGGTGTTCGTCTACCAGTGCACCGCGCTCTACGATCGTGCCGCCGATGCGGGCATCCGCTGGAACGATGCGCGGCTCGCGATCGACTGGCCGGTCGCCGAACCGTTGCTGTCGGACAAGGATGCGAGCGCGCCGTTCCTCGACGACATCGCCGCAGAGCGCTTGCCAGGGTACATCGCATGAGCATCGTCCTGCTCGGCGCCGACGGCCAGGTCGGCTATGAATTGCACCGCGTGTTCGCGCCTCTGGGCGCGATCTCCGCGTACACGATCAGCGGCACGCTGCCCGGCGGCGCGCGCTGCGGACGTATCGATTTCACCGAGGCCGGAAGCCTGGCTGCACTCGTCGCCGAGAAACGCCCGACCTTGGTGCTCAACGCGGTCGCGCACACCCAGGTCGATCGCGCCGAGGACGAGCCCGCGCTCGCGCAGCGCATCAATGCCGATGCAGTGGCCGAACTCGCGCAGGCCTGCGCACTGCACGGCGCGAAACTCGTGCATTACTCGACCGACTACGTGTTCGGCGGCGAAGGCCGTCGCCCGTGGCGCGAGGACGATGCGACCGCACCGCTCGGCGTGTACGGGCGTACCAAATTGCGCGGCGAGGAAGCGATCCGCGCGAGCGGTTGCCGCCACATGATCCTGCGTACCGCGTGGGTGTACGCCGCGCGCGGGCAGAATTTCCTGCGCACCGCGATCCGATTGGCCGGCGAGCGCGACGAGTTGAAGGTCGTGCACGACCAGGTCGGTTCGCCGACGCCCGCGCGTTGGCTCGCGGCGGCGACTGCGCTCGCGCACGCGCGCCATGCGGATGCGAACGGAACCTGGCACGTGGTCGCCGACGGCGAATGCAGTTGGTACCAGTTCGCGATCGCGATCTACGGCGAAGCGCTCGCGGCGAAAGTGCTCGAACGCGCGCCTCGGCTGGTCGGCATCCCCAGCAGCGAATACCCGGCGAAAGCCAAGCGCCCGATGTATTCGCGTCTTGACAGCACCCGTTTCGCGAGCGATTTCGGCCTGCAACTGCCGGACTGGCGCGACGGCCTGAAGCAGGTGATCGGCGAGCTGGCCGAGTTGAAGCCGGGCTGACGCGCCTACTCGGGAGTGGGAATTCGCCCGGCTTTGCCGCAAAATGCACGTCGGGGAACCGAGTCGTCCATCACACTTCCGTCGGAGAATTCCATGCATCGCATCCGTATCGCGGCCCTGGCCGCGTTGTGTCTTTCCATACCGGCTTTCGCCGCTGACCCATCGATCGCAACAGCGGCATCGCATGGCGCGCCGTCGATGGCGGATTTCCTCAAGCGTGACGCGTTCGGCACGATGAAGATCTCGCCGACCGGCGAATACATCGCCGCGACGGTTCCGTTGTCGGATCGCACCAGCCTGATCATCTTCGATCGCAGCGACATGAAGCAGACCGGCCATGTGACCCTGCCAGCCAAGTCGCACATCGCTGACTTCAACTGGGTCAACGACCACCGCATCCTGTTCAGCATCGCGGAGAAGGAAGGCGATCTGGTCACCCCGCGCGCGACCGGCGAGATTTTCGGCGTGAACGCCGATGGCAGCGGACAGGGCGCGGCGATCGTGGGCGTGCGCTCGAATGACGCCCACTTCGTGCCCTCCGGCAAGTCGCACCTTTATTTCGCATCGCTCATCGACACCCTGCGCAACGACGACGACAACGTGCTGATCTCACTCGCATCACCATCGCCGTACACCGAAGTCGCGCGCATGAACGTCAACACCGGAAGCATGCTGACGGTAGCGAAGGCGCCGGTGCAGCACGCGGAGTTCCTCGACGATCCTTCCGGCGTGGTGCGCTTCGCGACCGGCGCTGGCGACGACCGACGCGTGAAGACGTACTATCGCGCGGACGGCGATGCGAAGTGGGAATTGATCAACGACGAGGCGCGAAGCGAACTCGCGATGGAGCCGGTCGGTTTCAGCGCGGACGGCAAGACCGCGTACCTGCAGGCCGAGGAAACCGAAGGTCCGGACGGCATCTACGCGTTCGACACGGCGACCCGCAAGCGCGAGTTGCTGTACCGCGACGACAACACCAGCCCGGCGAATTACCTGCATTCCCCCGACGATGGCGCGGTCTATGCCGCCTTGTTCGACGACGGCAAGCCGCGGGTGGAATACCTCGACCCCGATAATCGCTATGCGAAGCAGTTGCGCAACATCCAGGCCAGCATCAAGGATGCGATGGTGCTGCCGGCCTCGTACACGAAGGACGGTTCGCTCGCGCTGTACCGGATGTATTCGGACCGGATCCCCAGCGATTTCTACCTGTTCGACCGCAATGCCAATCGCGTCTCCTACATCGCGAGCAGGGCGAGCTGGTTCAAGCCCGAGATGCTGTCGGAAATGCGCCCGGTCAGCTTCAAGGCGCGCGATGGACTGCCGCTGGAAGGCTTCCTGACCCTTCCGCGCGGCAGCGACGGCAAGAACCTGCCGCTGGTGCTCAATCCTCACGGCGGTCCGTTCGGGCCCTACGACCAGTGGGGCTACAACCCGGAAATCCAGCTACTGGCTTCGCGCGGCTACGCGGTGCTGCAGGTGAATTTTCGCGGTTCGGGCAACTACGGCCGCGCGTTCCAGCATGCGGGCTTCAAGCAGTGGGGCGGCACGATGCAGGACGACCTGACCGACGCGACCAAGTGGGCGATTGCGCAGGGCATCGCCAATCCGAATCGCATTTGCATCTACGGTGCGAGTTACGGCGGTTACGCGGCACTCGAGGGCGTCGCCAAGGAACCGACCCTATACCGCTGCGCGATCGGTTATGTCGGTGTGTACGACATGCCAACCATGTACCACGTGGGCGACATCCAGGACTCGAAGTCGGGCCAGAACTTCCTGAAAGAAGAGTTGGGCGAGGACAAGCTCGACGCGATTTCCCCGACCCACCTGGCGAGCCGTATCGTGGTGCCGGTGATGATGGTCGCCGGCAGGGAAGACGTGCGAGCGCCGGCGAAGCACACCGAGATGATGCGCGATGCGTTGCAGAAGGCAGGCAAGCAGGTCGATGCGAAAATCTACGCGGGCGAAGGCCACGGTTTCTACACCGAAGCCGACCGCACCGATCTGTACACGCGGATGCTGGCGTTCCTGGATCGTTACATCGGCACGGGAGCTGCAACACCCGTGCAGGGTGCCGGCAGGCACTGATTCCAAGCGGGGGAATCCAGGCCATGCGCACCATCATTCACGCGTTCGTCGCTGGTTTGCTGGTGTGTACGGCCTGTGCGGATCCGAAGCCGGCTGCCCCCCCACACGAAACGGCGCAGCAACCGGCCGCGCAGCAACCGATCCCCATCCAGGCTTTCCTGCGCAACGACAGCTTCGATGCGATCAAGCTCTCGCCGACCGGCAAGTACGTCGCGCGCAGCGTTGCGCTCGGCGAGAAGACCGTGCTCGCAATCAACGATCGCAAGACCAACAAGCTGACAGGCCATTTCACCCTCGCCGGCAAGACCCAGGTGCAGGATTTCTGGTGGGTGAGCGACGAACGCCTGCTGATCAGCGTCGGCGAGAAATCCGGCCTGCTCGAACAACCGCTGGCGACCGGCGAGTTGTATGCGACCAATGCGGACGGCAGCGGGCAGGCGATTCTGATCGGCCAGCGCGCCGGCGAGGACACTACCGCGAGCCATATCAAGGGTGGCAAGGAGCGCGATGCAGTCGCCGCGTTCATGGTGGAAGACCAACCGCGCAATGCGAAGAAGGCGATCATCTCGGTATCTCCAATGCAGGGCGAGGTGCTGTTCACCCGGGCCGAGGAGATGGACGTCTATACAGGCCATCGTGCAGTCGTCGCAATCGCGCCAGTGCGTCGCGCGACTTTCAAGACCGACCTGCAGGGCGTCGTGCGGTTCGCAATGGGGTCCGGCGCCGACAATCTGTCGAAGACCTACTACCGCGACAACGCGAATTCGGATTGGCAATTGCTCAACGACCAGAGCGTCAGCAAGCGCAACCTGATCCCGCTGGGTTTCTCCGCGGATGGCCGCACTGCCTATCTCGACAAGGAGGAAGAGCAGGGTCCGGACGGGATTTATGCGTATGACACAACGACGCATACGATGACGATGCAACTGCGCGATCCAGTTGTCGATCCGGCGTGGATACTCCGTGGCCCTGCGAACGAGGTGCTCGGCGCGCAATACATCGATGGCAAATCGAAGATCGTGTTCTTCGACAAGAACAGCACGCTCGCCAAGGAATATCGCAGCCTTGAAACGAGCTTCCAGGACCAGACAGTGCGGCTCGATGACTTCACCAGCGACGGCAAGATCGCGATGGTGAATGTCTACAGCGACCGCAGCCCGGGCGATTACTATCTGCTCGACCTGGACAGCAAGAAAGCCGCGCACCTTGTCAGTCGCTACGACTGGCTCGATCCGGATCGCATGGGCGCGGTGCGCCCGATCACGTTGACCGCGCGCGACGGGATGGCATTGCATGGCTATCTCACGGTGCCACCCGGCAGCGACGGCAAGAACCTGCCGCTGGTGGTGAACCCCCACGGTGGTCCATTCGATGTATTCGATACCTGGGGATTCAACTGGGAGAACCAGCTGCTGGCTTCGCGCGGCTACGCGGTGCTTCAGGTCAACTTCCGCGGGTCGAACAATTACGGGCGGGCGTTCTCAGTCGCCGGCCACAAGCAGTGGGGTGGCGCGATGCAGGATGACGTCACCGACGCCACGCGCTGGGCGATCCAGCAAGGCATCGCCGACGCGCACCGCGTCTGCATCTACGGCGCCAGTTACGGCGGCTATGCGGCGTTGATGGGCGTGGCGAAGGAGCCGTCGCTGTACCGCTGCGCGATCGGCTATGTCGGCGTGTACGACATGCCGAGTATGTATAACAGCGGCGTTCTCCAGGACACGAAGTCGGGTGAGAATTTCCTCAAGGACACACTGGGCGATCAGAACCTCGAGTCGATCTCGCCCAACCATCTTGCCGAGCGCATCACGGTGCCGGTGATGCTGGTCGCCGGACGCGAGGACGAAATCGCGCCGTCGAAACACACCGAACTGATGCGCGATGCGCTGCTCAAGGCGGGCAAGTCGGTGGACGCGAAGATCTACGACCACGAAGGCCACGGTTTCTTCATCGCCGAGAACCGGCTGGATTTCTACACGCGGATGCTGGCGTTCCTGGATCGCAATATCGGTGCAGGCGCGGCGAATAGCGGCGGGCACTAACGCAACTCCGAATCGGTGCGACTCTTAGCGTGCGCTGATCCTTTTTCACCGCAAGCTCACCAAATCCCCGCTGCGCAGGGAAGGACGCGATGGCAAAGCCGCTCGCGCTCTGCGCGAGCGGGCCATCGCCGAGGACATATATGTCCTCACTTCACGCCATGCATCATCCGCCGCAACACCGGCGCGGCGATGAATGCGGCGGCGGCGAAGCCCAGGCCGATCCACATCATCAGCCAGAACAGGTGTTCGTATTTGGCGGCGGCCTCGACCACGTTGAGTTTGGCACCGTCGGGAATATCGATCGCCGCGAGTTTGCCGAACAGCGCGGCGAGGGTTTCCGAGAACGCGGTCGCGAGGAACCAGGTGCCCATCATCAGGCTGACCACGCGCGGCATCGACAACTGCGTGACCGCCGACAGTCCGACCGGCGCAAGGCACATTTCGCCGATTTCCAGCACGAAGTAGGCCAGCACCAGCCACCACACGCTGGCCATGCCGCCGGTCGCGCCGGCGTGCTGCGCGGCCAATGCCATCGGGATGAACGACAGGCCCGCGAACAGCAGGCCCAGCGCGCTCTTGATCGGCTTCGACGGATCGGCGCCGAAACGATCCAGCCATCCCCACAGTCCGGTGAAGATCGGCGCGAGCAGCACCAGGAAGATCGCGCCGAGATAGGTCAGCGAGCCGGCGGTCTGCGGCAATACCAGCGAATCGCGGATGAAGAACACCAGCATCAGCGCGAATGCGCCGACGAACAGCAGTTTCGGCATCGCCGATCGCGGATCGCGATCGGACATCCGTGCCGCTATGACGAACGACAGCGGCGCGAGCAGCAGCGAGATGATCGACCACGGCAACGGCATGCCGCTGCGGATCACCAGCGCGGGTGCGATGTCCTTGGTCAGCAGCCGGTCGGTGAAGGTCACCCACGATCCGTAGGTTTGTTCGTACAGCACGAAGAACACCAGGCACATGAAGATGATCGCCATCACCGCGCTCATCTTCTGTCCCTCGACGCCGCTGCACCTGCGCACGATGAAACCGACGTACCAGACGCCGAAGCCGAGGAACACCACCGCCATCGCGACCAGCGCCAGCGTCGTGTTCGCCTTGAAGTAATCGGTCGCGCCATGCGCGTCGGCGGCCCATGCGAACGCCATGCCCAGCGCGAGTGCGGCCAGCATCGATGGCCACATCGCTGCCAGGCGCGGAGCCTGCGCGCCGTTCTTGCGGAACGCGTACCACGCGCTCCATGTCATCGCGACGAGGACGCCCAGCGCGAGCACCAGCAGGGTCGTCACCAGCGACGGCGTGACCTTGATCGCCGTCACCGAATACATCAGCCACGCCACCGGCAACAGGCCGAGCACCGCGCCGAGATAGATCAGCGTTTCGCGCGGCACGCCGAGTACGCGCTGCCGCAGGCGATCGGGATCGGGCGGTTCGGCGTGACCGCGGAGGTACTTCTGGCCGATGAGGAATTGCGCGAGACCCAGCAGCATGCCGATGCCGGCCGCGCCAAAACCGTATTTCCAGCCATAGGTCTGGCCGAGATAGCCGCAGACCAGCGATGCAAACAGCGCGCCGACATTGATGCCTGCGTAGAACAGGCTGAAGCCCGAGTCGCGGCGCGGGTCGTCCTGCGAATAGAGTTTCCCGACGATGGTCGAGACGTTGGGCTTCAGGAATCCGACGCCCATGATGATCAGCGCCAGCGACAGATACAGCACGCGCAATGCGACCGCGTCGCGTACCGCGACGCCATGCACCATCGTCGCCTGCGTGCCCTCGAACGCCATGCCGAAGTGGCCCAGCACCAGCAGGATGCCGCCGAACACGACCGCCTTGCGCAGGCCCAGGAAACGATCCGCCAGCAGGCCGCCGATCACCGGCAGCGCATACACTAGGCCGCCGTAGGCGCCGAGCACATCCAGGCCTTCGGCATCGTTGAACCTGTGGTGCTGGGTCAGATACAGCAATAACAGCGCCTTCATTCCGTAGAACGAGAAACGCTCCCACATCTCGGTGAAGAAACAGACGTAGACGCCCTTCGGGTGGCCGAGGAAATCGTCGTCGTGATCGATGATGTCGGTGTTCGCAATGGCGCTGGCGGACATGCACGGTTCCTCGCAGGTGAGCGCGCGCGATGCCGCGCATGACCGGAGTATAGCGGCGCGATCGCATGCGCCGCGTGGCCCGAAGCGTGACCGATGCCCGGTTCCAGGGCTTCCACGCAAGCTGTCGCACGCCTACCATGGCTTCTTTCGCCATCGCGACGCCAGTCGCCGAGGAACCCACCGATGCTTCGTCTCCGTTCATTGCCGCTGCTGTTGCTTACGGCGCTGCCCCTGTGTTCCTTCGCAGCCGACAAGAATCCGGCGGCGCGACCGTTCGTGGTACGCGATCTGGTCAATCTCGAACGCGTATCCGAGCCATCGCTCTCGCGCGATGGAAAGATGGTCGTGTTCTCGCTGCGGCAGACCGACTACGCAGCGAACCGGGGCGTGACTTCATTGTGGATCAGGAATCTGGCGACGCGCGATCTTGCGCCGCCAAAGCGCCTGCTCGCCGAGGGCATGGCCGGCAATTCGCCCGCATTCTCGCCGGATGGAAGCAGCGTGTATTTCATCTCATCGAAATCGGGCAGCGACCAGGTCTGGCGCCAACCGATTGCCGGCGGCGCGGCGGTACAGGTCACCAATTACCCGCTCGACGTGGGAAATTTCAAGCTCGCGCCGGACGGCATGTCGCTCGCGCTGAGCATGGACGTGTTCGCCGACTGCAAGGATCTTGCCTGCACGAAGATGAAACTGGACGTCACCGCTGCCAGCAAGGTCAAGGGCGTGCTGTTCGACAAACTGTTCATCCGCCACTGGGATGCGTGGGCCGATGGCCGGCGCAGCCAGTTGTTCGCCGCCGCGCTGGATGCCGATGGCAAGGCGGCGACGCCGGTGCTGGTCAGTCGCGGCATCGATGGCGACGTTCCGTCCGAGCCGTTCGGCGATGCGAGCGAATACAACTTCTCACCCGACGGCAAGACGCTCGCGTTCGATGCGCGCATCGCCGGCACGAGCGAACCTTGGTCGACGAATTTCGATGTGTTCATCGCGCCCGCCGATGGCACGTCGATGCCGCGGAATCTCACGACCGCGAACAAGGCCTGGGATGCCGCGCCGGTGTTTTCCGCCGACGGCAAGACGCTGTACTACCGCGCGATGAAGCATCCGGCTTTCGAAGCCGACCGTTTCGCGCTGATGGCGATGGACCTGAAATCCGGCGCGACGCGCGAGATCGATCCGGCCTGGGATCGTTCCGCCGACGGCATTACCTTGTCGGCCGACGGCAAGACGATCTACACAACGTCGGACGACATGGGCGATCACGCGCTGTTCGCGATCGACATCGCGAGCGGCGCGGCGAAGAAGATCGCCGGTGGCGGCACGCTGGGTGGATTCGACCTGGCCGGCGATACGCTCGCGTTCACCCGCGCGAATTTCAAGTCGCCCGATCAACTCTTTGTCGCACGCGCCGACGGCAGCGCGGTTCGCCAGGTCACCCACAACAACGAAGACAGGCTCAAGGACGTTGCGTTCGGCGACTACGAGCAGTTTTCCTTCGCGGGATGGAACGGCGAAACCGTGCATGGTTTTGTCATCAAGCCGTGGAATTACCAGGAAGGCAAAAAATATCCGGTCGCGTTCCTGATCCACGGCGGCCCGCAGGGTTCGTGGACCAACGAGTTCCACTACCGCTGGAATCCGCAGACGTATGCAGGACAAGGCTACGCGGTGGTCGAGATCGATTTCCATGGTTCGACCGGCTACGGCCAGGTGTTCACCGATGCGATCTCGCAGCACTGGGGCGATCGCCCGCTGGAGGATTTGCAGAAGGGCTGGGCAGCCGCATTGCAGAAATATCCGTTCCTCGACGGCGGCAACGCCTGCGCGCTCGGTGCGAGTTACGGCGGCACCATGATCTACTGGATCGCAGGAAACTGGTCGCAACCATGGAAATGCCTGGTCGCGCACGACGGCGTGTTCGACAACCGCATGATGGGTTACTCGACCGAGGAGCTGTGGTTCACCGAACACGAGTTCGGCGGCACGCCGTGGGAGAATCAGGAAGGCTACGAGCGTTTCAGCCCGATCGAACACGTGAAGGACTGGAGAGTGCCGATGCTCGTCGTGCACAGCCAGAACGACCTGCGCATTCCGGTCGAGCAGGGCATTGCCGCGTTCACTGCGCTACAGCGCAAGGGGATCGAGTCGAAGTACCTCTACTTCCCGAACGAGAACCACTGGATCCTCAAGCCACAGGACAGCGTGCTCTGGCACGACACCGTGAATGCATGGTTGAAGGCGCACACGCAGGCTGCGCAGTGACGTGAGTTCCCTCTCCGATGGGAGAGGGGATCAATTCACAACCAGCGCGCGCGCTTGAGGAATACGTACAGCGCCGCGCACACGGCCAGCGTGATCGCGATCAGGATCGCGTAGCTGTAGCGGCCGCTGAGTTCGGGCATGTTGTGGAAATTCATGCCGTACCAGCTCGCCATCAGCGTGGGCACCGCGAGCAGGCCGGCCCAGCCGGCCAGGCGCTTGACGATCTCGCCCTGCGCGACGGTGACCAACGCGAGGTTCACGCCCATCGCCGCGGTCAGCATTTCGCGCATGGTGTCGGTGGCTTCGTTGACGCGCACGACATGGTCGAACACGTCGCGGAAATACACGCGCACGTCTTCGTGGATCAGGTTCGGGTGGAAGCGCTGCAACTGGTTGAGGATGTCCTGCAGCGGCGATACCGCGAGCCGCAGCGTGGTCAGTTCCTGCTTGAGGTTGTAGAGCTGCTCGATGGTTTCGCGACGGTAGGCTTCGGCGAAGATGTCTTTCTCGAGCTTGTCCAGCTCGCCCTGGAAATCGTTGATCACCGGCATGTAGTTGTCGACGATGTAATCGACCATCGCGTACAGTGGATAGCTCGGCCCCAGCGCCATCATCTCCTGGTTGCGTTCGCAACGCGCGCGCGCGGGTGCATACGACAACGACGCGCCGTGGCGGATCGACACCAGGTAGCGCTTGCCGAGGAACAGGTGGGTTTCGCCGAACTGCACGCAGCCCTTCACCGCCTGCGCGGTCTTGAGCACGACGAACAGCGAGTCGCCGTAGATTTCGATCTTCGGCCGTTGGTGCGCGCTGTGCGCATCTTCCACCGCGAGGTCGTGCAGGCCGAATTCCTCCTGCAGCTTTTCCATCAGCGCTTCGTCGGGTTCGAACAAGCCGATCCATACGAAGCTGCCGTCGTCGCGCGCGAGGGTGTCGCTGATCTGCTCGAAACTGATGTCCGGCAGGCGCTGGCCGTCGGCCGCATAGGCCACGCAGTTCACCACCATCTGCTCGACGTTGGGATGGATGTCATCCATGCTCGAATCTCCGTGGATCTTCGGGCTACCAATCTACCCGAACCGCGTTAACAGTCAGCGCGATTGACGCCCAGCGTAAGCCAGCGCCAGGTGGATCGGCAGAAACAGCGCAATCCAGTCGCCGTTGCCCTGGATGCGGAACGGCAGGAATTTCAGGAACAGCGCGATGCCCGCACACAGCACGACCAGTAGGAGCATGATGTTGTGCCAGCGCGGCGGATCGCGTTCTCGCATCATCGCCCACGCGCCGGGCAGCAGCGCGAAACACAGCGGGCTGGTGAGCAGCAGGTTCTCGTTGCCCCAGATCGCGACGTGTTCGGTGAATCCCCAGATCGCGGCGAGTCCGAGTCCGGCCAGACCGCAGACCAGCCAGAACAGGCCGGCGAACAGCGCGGTCGTGCGTGGCGCGTAGCTCGTCCCGACGAGCACGAGAACGGCAAGCATCAAGCCCATCGCGACGAACCACCCCCGCCAGCGCGGCGCATCGGTCAACGCCGGTGGCAATCGCTGCGGCAACAGGACGCGCTCCTGCGTCACCAGCGGCGTGCCGCTCGCGGTACGGATCAATCGCAGGCTGGCCTGCAGGCGCATCGGGATGAAGGCTTCGTCCCAGCGCGACAGCGGACGGTCGCCGTACGGGCCAAGCGCGAAATGCATGCTCAGGCCCAGCCACGGCAGCGGCGCACCCAGGCGCACTGCTTCGGAGCGATAGGTCAGCCCCTGCGATGGCGCGGTGAGCTGCGCGCGCAATTGCCCATCGAGCGCGGCATCGAGCGCATCGCGCACCTTGGTCGCGCAATCCTGGGTGAAATAGTCGTAGCGATAGGTCGCGTGTTCGGGCAGCGCGTTCCATTGCAGGTAGCGTTGCAATTTCACTGCTTGCGCGGGGGTGAAGTCCAGCCACTGCAAACTCACGCCGCGGCCATCGTGCGCGTAACCCGCGAGGTCGTCCTGCAGAGGCACCGCAGCGAGCTGGTAACTCATGTAGCCCTGGGCAAAATGCAGCAGGAAGCCGGGCTGGTCGAAATCGAAGTAACCGTAGTTGTACAGCAGCGGCACGCTGGACGGATCGTCCGCACGGTCGTCGACGAGAATCGCATCGTGGCCGAAGCGCGCCCAGTATTCCTCGCCCGGCTGCATCGTCATCACGCCGATGCGCGGTGCGGCGTGGCTCGTCGTTGGGGTCAGCAGCGTCGCGACAACCAACAGCGTCGCGCACAGCAGCGCGCGCACGCCACGCGACTCAATCATTGGCCTGCACGTTCACGATCAAGGCATGCACGCGGCGCGCGTCGGCGCGGGCGACGCGGAAATGAAAGCGTCCCATCGCGAGTTCCTCGCCCGATTCGGGCAGATGCCCGATCGCGACGGTAACCAGCCCGCCGACGGTGTCGTATTCGTCGTCGGGAAAATCCGCGCCGAAACGTTCGTTGAAATCGGGGATTGGCGTGAGCGCGTCCACCACGAACTGTCCGTCGGCCTGCGCCGCAATCTGCGCGGACGGATCCGCGGCGTCGTCGTGCTCGTCGTCGATCTCGCCGACGATTTCCTCCAGCACATCCTCGATGGTGAGCAGCCCGGCGACGCCGCCGTACTCGTCCACCACGATCGCCATGTGGTTGCGCGAGAGCCGGAACTCCTTGAGTAGCACGTTCAGCCGCTTGGATTCGGGGATCAGCACCGCCGGCCGCAGCAACTCGCGGATGGTCGACGGACCGCCGTCGCTGACCACGCCGCGCAGCAGGTCCTTGGCGAGCAGGATGCCCAGGATCTCGTCCTTGTCCTCGCCATGCACCGGGAAGCGCGAATGGCCCGACTCGACCACCATCTTCATGATGTCGAAGAAACGCGCGCCTACCGGCAGCACGACCATCTGCGCGCGCGGCACCATGACGTCGCCGACCGTGCGCTCGGCCACGCCCAGCGCGCCTTCCATCATCTTCAGGGTATCGGCCGCGATCAGCCCGTTGGCCTGCGCGTCGCGCAGGATCTCGATCAGGTCCTCGCGGCTGCGCGGCTCGCCGGAAACGCCTGGCTGAGGCGTTCGAGCCACGAGCGGCGATCCGGCGCGGGATGCTCGGGCGTACGACTGCTTGGGTCGTCTGACATGGTTCTGCAAAGCGCGCCCAGGGGGCGGGAGGGCGAGTGTACCGCAAGCGTGTGTCGCCTTGCCGGCGTGAGCGTTTAGGTGACGGCTAAATCTGGAATTTAACGACCCCAATCAGTAGCCTTGAAATATCGAGCCGCTAACCCGGCGGTCCGCTGAGACGAGCAATTAAGGCAAGAATTCACTGATAACTTCGGCTTTGACGCTATCGTGTCCTGCCGGCGGTTTGTCACTACAGCCGCAGGAAACCTTGAAGTATTGAGATTCACTAGGAGCAAGTCCGCCTGACAAGTGAGTCGAATATTGATCGACAAACTTGCCGTGATTAAAAAGATTTGCCTGAATCCTTACCTCGTATGCCGGGTTCTTTCCAGTATTTGTTGCACGCCCGGTAATTGCGATGATGCCGTCATGCTTTTGTTCTTCGATGCCTGAGAGAACTATGTCTTTGGAGGATGCCTGCAAGCTTGAACGGAGCTCCTTCATGCGATGGTTCATCTCCGCGTCAAGTGCTGGCCAAGCAATTGCATACAGAATTCCGACAGCAATGCTGAATCCCACACCTAACAAGAACCCTCGCGCGATCGTGCCTAGAGTGTTTTGGAGGATCCCGCCCAAATTCATGGTCATGCTTATTGCCTTGATTTATCCGAACGCTTAGTAGGCCATGGAATCGTGTAACGGTGTCAGTGCTACTCATCAACCTCACATTCAAGCATACGGATCAGGCAACCCGAGACCCGCAAGAATCCCGCGCTCGATCGCTTCCATCGCATCGGCGTCGCGCACGTCGTCGTGGTCGAAGCCGAGTAAGTGCAGCACGCCGTGGACGGTCAGGTGAGCGTAGTGTGCGGTGAGCGGTTTGCGCTGCTCGCGCGCCTCGCGAGCGATGACCGGCGCGCACAGCACGATGTCGCCGAGCAGCGGCAGCTTCACGCCTTTCGGCAGTTCGGCCGGGAAACTCAGCACATTGGTCGCGTGCGGTTTGCCGCGATAGTGGTGATTCAGCGAGCGGCCTTCGCGTTCGTCAACCAGCCGCAACGCCAGATCGGCGCGCAGGATGCGACCGTCGAGCGCGGCCGCGACCCAGCGATTGAAACTCACGGCCGACGGCAAACCCTTGCGCGGCAATCCGTAACTGACCGCGACATCAAGCTGGATCGGGCCGCGCGTCATGTCGAAGTTTCCTGCGTTGCGCCATTGCCGTCACGTGCATCGTAGGCCTGCACGATGCGCTGCACCAGTGGATGCCGCACGACGTCGCGCGCGGTGAAAAACGTGAAGGAAATTCCTTCGACGCCGCGCAACACATCGACCGCATCGCGCAGGCCGGATTTCTGGTGTTTGGGAAGGTCGATCTGGGTGAGATCGCCAGTGATCACCGCCGTTGAACCAAACCCTATCCGGGTCAGGAACATCTTCATCTGCTCGATGCTGGTGTTCTGCGCCTCGTCGAGGATCACGAACGCGTCGTTGAGCGTGCGCCCGCGCATGTAGGCCAGCGGCGCGATCTCGATCACGTTGCGTTCGAGCAGTTTGACGACTTTCTCGACGCCGAGCATTTCGTACAGCGCGTCGTACAACGGACGCAGGTAGGGATCGACTTTCTGGCTCAGGTCGCCCGGCAGGAAGCCGAGTTTCTCGCCCGCCTCGACCGCCGGTCGCACCAGCACCAGCCGCTGCACGCGACCGGCGTTGAGCGCCTCGACCGCGCTTGCGACGCCGAGAAAGGTCTTGCCAGTGCCGGCCGGACCGATGCCGAAATTCACGTCGTGGATGGCGATTGCATGCAGGTATTTCGCCTGGTTCGGCCCGCGTCCGCGCACGCTGCCGCGGCGGACCCGGATCACCACTTCCTGCGGTTCGTATATGTCGGCGGCGCGCGGACGCGGCACCGCCTCGTCGGCTTCGTGCACCGCATCGGCCAGCAGCATGTGCAATTCGTGCGAGGTCAGCGGCGCCTCGTCGAGCGCGCTGTAGAGTTGCTTGAGGAAACGTTCGGCGCGCGTCGCCATCGGTTCGGCGCCGCTGACGCGGAACACGTTGCCGCGATTGGCGATCTCAACGCCAAGCCGCAGCTCGATCTGGCGCAGGTGTTCGTCGAACGGCCCGCACAGGTTGGCGAGGCGTTCGACGTCGTCGGGCTCGAGGGAAAAGTCGCGCTGCGGCTGGTTGCTCATGCGCGGACTAGAGTAGCGCGGTGCGCGATCGCTTTCATCAAGGGCGGCTGCGGCCATCTGGCGGATCGCCGGAGGCATCCGATCCTGCGACACTATCCGGCATCGGCGCTGAACGACGTCGGCGCCCATGGAGAATTTCAATGAATCGCTTGGGACGGACGCTAGGCGTGCTGGCCGCGATGGCGATGCTGGCGGCATGCGCGCAGAAAACCCCGCAGGTACTCGGCACGCTGGAATGGGATCGCATCGCGCTGCCGGCGCCGGTGTCCGAGCGCATCGCCGAGATGCCGGCGCACGAAGGGCAGATGGTCGCGGCCGGCGACACCGTGCTGGTGCTGGAGTCGGTACGCACGAAGGCGCGTCTGGATTCGGCCAAAGCCGACGTGTTGCGACTGCAACGCGCGCTCGATGAGTTGCGCGTTGGCCCGCGTCACGAAGAGATTGACCAGGCGCGCGCAAAACTGCGCGGGGCGCAGAGCGTCGCAACGAATGCGCATCAACAACTTGACCGCGTGCAGGCGCTGGTCGCGCGACAGGTGCTAGCGCGCGCCGAACTCGACAAGTCGCGTGCAGAGACCAACGGCGCCGATGCCGACGTCAACGCCGCGCAGGCCGCGCTCGCGACGCTTGAAAACGGCACGCGCCCGCAGGACATCGCGCAGGCCGAGGCGGCGGTCGCCTCCGCTCAGGCGCAGGTCGATTCGATCACGGTGGATCTGCAACGCGTCCGCATCAGCGCACCGCGCGTCGGGCGCATCGACAGCATCCCGTACAAGCTTGGCGACCAGCCGCCGATCGGGGCGCCGCTGGCGATCCTGCTGGTCGGCGATGCGCCGTATGCGCGCGTGTACGTGCCAGAGCCGTTGCGCGCAGGCGTGCATGTCGGCGATAGCGCACGCGTCTACGCCGCAGGCCGCAACGATGCCGTGACGGGTCGCGTGCGCACGATACGCAGCGAGCCGAGTTTCACGCCCTACTACGCATTGAACGGTGACGACGTGTCGCGGCTGTCGTACATCGCCGAGATCGAGCTCGGCAAGGATGCGGCGAGCCTGCCGGCGGGATTGCCCGTGCGGGTCGAATTCGCGGATGGCACGGCGAAGTGAATGCATCCGCGCCAGCGGTTCGCGAAGACGCGCATGGGCGCGCCGCGCAGACAGATGGCGTCGCGATTCGCGCGCATGGACTGACCAAGCGCTTCGGCGATCTCGTCGCGGTGGATAGCGTCGACCTGGAGGTTCCGCGCCGGCAGGTTTTCGGATTCCTCGGCCCGAATGGTTCCGGCAAGTCCACTACTATCCGCATGCTGTGCGGCCTGCTGACGCCGAGCGCTGGCGATATCGAAGTGCTTGGCCTGCGCATTCCAGAACAAGCCGAGGATTTGCGTCGGCACATCGGCTACATGACCCAGAAGTTCTCGCTGTTCGACGACCTCGCCGTGCGCGAGAACCTCGAATTCCTGGCCGCGATCCAGGGCGTTCCGAAAGCGAAAACAAAAAGCCGCATCGACGAATTGGTCGAGCAATACCATTTCAAGGATCGACAGAAACAACTCGCGGGCACCTTGAGCGGCGGACAGAAGCAACGGCTTGCCCTGGCCGCCGCGGTGATCCACGAACCGGAGTTGTTGTTCCTCGATGAACCGACCAGTGCGGTCGATCCGGAATCGCGTCGCGACTTCTGGGAGAAGTTGTTCGAGCTTGCCGATATCGGCACCACGATTCTTGTGTCATCGCATCTCATGGACGAGGCCGAACGCTGCCACCAGCTTGCGATCCTCGACCACGGCAAGATGGTCGCCAACGGTACCCCGGGCGAACTGACGAGCAAACTCGAAGGACGCACCCTGCTGATCGAAGCGCCCGATCCGCGGCGCGTGCAGCGCACCCTGGTCGCTGTGCCAGGCGTGCTCGGCGTTGCGCAGGTCGGCACTGCGTTGCGCGTGTTGATCGCCGCAGCCGATGCGACCGGCGACCATGCGGCCGCGACGCGGCAACGCATCGACGACGCGCTCGCGAAAGCGGGACAAAAGGCCGAAGTCGCGCTGGCGCCGCCGAACCTTGAAGACGTATTCGTGGCCGCAACGCGCAGCGATGCCACGCGCGCGAGGGAGAAAAAAGACACGGAGCAAGAGGCATGAAGTTCCGCCGGCTCTGGGCAATCGTCGTCAAAGAGGTCCGCCAGCTGCGGCGCGACCGCATGACGCTGGCGATGATCGTCGGCATCCCGGTCATCCAGCTCACCCTGTTCGGCTACGCGATCAACACCAACGTGCGCGGCCTGCATGCCGGCATCGCCGACCAGGCCAACACCGCCGGATCGCGCGCCTTGGTGATGGACATGCTGGCCACCGACGTGATCCTGCCGGTCGCGAAGGCGGACACGCCGCAGCAACTGATGGAGATGATCCGGCGCGGCAGGATCAGCGTCGGCATTGCGATTCCGCCGGATTTCGAACGCCGTCGCTTTGAGGGTCGCGAGGCGGTGCAGATCCTGGTGGACGGCAGCGACACGGCCGTGCAAAGCGCGGTCATCCAGCTCGCGCAGGTGCCGGTGAACAGCGCGGTGCAGGCTCCAATCACGAGTGCGACGCGCGCACCGACGACGAGCACGCCGCCGTCGGGTCCGATCGCTGTCGTCGCATTCTACAATCCGGCGCGACGCTCGGCGGTCAACATCGTGCCGGGCCTGATCGGCGTGATCCTGACCATGACCATGGTGCTGTT
>JANXZP010000102.1 GCA_025355485.1 Pseudomonadota bacterium | reverse complement strand
CCAGCGACCTGCGGCTACTGAACCTCGAGGACATCGGCCCGAGTTATGCGCTCACATTGCACCACTGGCGGCAGCGCTTCCTCGCACGGCTCGACGAGGTGCGCAAGCTCGGCTACGACGAGCGCTTCGTGCGGATGTGGGAGTACTACCTGTGCTACTGCGAGGGCGGCTTCATCGAGCGCTCGATAGGTGCCGCGCAGATGTTGTTCGCGCGACCGGGCAACCGACGCGCGCAGTTCGTACCTGCATACGACAGCATCGCGTGATGTGGAAACTCGCCAATGCGGTCGGCTACCAGGCGGTCTGGTTGGTCAGCATCGCCGGCGCAGCGCGCGGTGCGACGACCGCCGGGCTTGCCGGAGCGTGCATATTCGTCGTACTCACGCTTGCATTCGGTGGCAAGCAGCGCGCCGACCTGCGACTGATCCCGTTCGTGCTGGTGATCGGCGTGCTCGTCGACAGCGCGTGGATAGCCTTGGGCTGGTTGCACTACAGCGCGCCATGGCCTTCGGCGCAATTCTCGCCGGCGTGGATCATCGGCATCTGGCTGGCGTTCGCACTCACGCTCAATCATTCGCTGGCTTTTCTCCAGGGCCGTTACGCGCTGGCCACGATCGTAGGCGCTGGCGGCGGCCCGCTGGCGTACTGGGCGGCGTCGCGCGGGCTCGGCGCGGTGCATTTCGATGCGCCTGCGAGGACCGTGCTGATCGGGCTCGGCATCATGTGGGCGGCGATGGTCCCTGTGATGGTGCGGATCGCCGAACCTCGGCGTACGCGGCTCGCGAACGCGGTGCTCCGGTGATCGCGTGGATCCTGCTGCCGTGGATCTGGCTCGGCAGCGCGCTCGCGATGACGGGCGTGTGGGCGTATGCGCGCGGCACGGGCAACATCGGCTATGTCGATGTCGCGTGGGCCGCGTTGATGGGGCTGATGGCGATCGCGGTCGCTGTCGGCAGCCACGGCTCACTCATCGCGCGCTGCCTGGTCTGCGCGATGCTCGCGCTGTGGGCGTTGCGGCTGGCGCTGCATCTGTTCGCTCGCGTGCATGGGCGCCCCGAGGATGGTCGCTACGCATACCTGCGCCAGCACTGGAATGGCGATCAGGGGCGGTTCTTCCTTTTCTTCCAGGCGCAGGCGGTGATCATTCCGCTATTCGCGCTGCCGTTGCTGGCCGCGGCATCGAATTCGGTCGATACGATCACGGGACTCACTATCGCTGCGATCGTGGTGTGGATCATCGCGGTCGGCGGCGAAAGCATCGCCGATCGGCAACTCGCGACGTGGGTAGAAAATCCAGCGAACAAGGACAAGACCTGCCGTAGCGGATTGTGGGCGTGGTCGCGGCATCCGAATTATTTCTTCGAATGGCTGCATTGGTTCGTGTACGCGTTGCTCGCGATCGGCGCGCCGATGGCCTGGCTCGCGCTCACAGGGCCGCTGCTGATGTTCGCATTCCTGTATCGGGTGACCGGCATTCCCTACACCGAGGCGCAGTCGCTGCGCTCGCGCGGCGACGACTATCGCGCCTACCAGCGCGAAGTGAATGCGTTCTTCCCGTGGCCGCCGCGCCGCCACAACTGACGCCGACAAGTCGAGACAACGATGTCGCTGATTTCCCTGTGCGAAAACGGGATGGTTCCCGATGCGCTGACCCGCGTCGGCATCCGCCGCCTGTGCGCCGAACGCCTCCAGCAGGAACACGCGGACGACCTCGCCGCGGCCGATGCGAACTTCCGTCGCCGGCTGGTTGAGCTGCGCAACAGCCCGCTCGCGATCGAGACGGACGCTGCCAATCGCCAGCACTACGAAGTTCCGACTGAATTCTTTGAGCTCTGCCTTGGCAAGCGCCTGAAATACAGCGGCTGCTATTACCCAACCGGAAACGAAACCCTCGACATGGCCGAGGAAGCGATGCTCGCGATCTACTGCGAGCGCGCCGGACTCGCAGACGGCCAGCGCATCCTCGAACTCGGTTGCGGCTGGGGTTCGCTGACCTTGTGGATGGCAGAGCACTATCCGAATGCGCGCATCATCGGTGTATCGAATTCGGCCAGCCAGCGTGAACACATCCTCGCCCGCTGCCGCGAGCGCGGATTCGGCAACGTCGAGATCCTGACCCGCGACGTCAACGAATTGCAGCTCGACGCG
>JANXZP010000217.1 GCA_025355485.1 Pseudomonadota bacterium | reverse complement strand
GAAGTGCTGTATCCGGCGATGGAGGATTTCCAGATCGACCTGATGATCGGCGAAGGGCCGGCCGCGCGTTCGATCAAGCTCGACCTGCCGCCGTTCACCCTGATCGGCGCGACCACGCGCGCGGGATTGTTGACTGGCCCGCTGCGCGACAGGTTCGGTATCGTGCAGCGACTGGAATTCTATTCGCCGGAAGAACTGACCCGGATCGTGCGGCGTTCGGCGCAAATATTGGGCATCGCCTGCGACGCCGATGGCGCGGTCGAAATCGCACGACGTTCGCGCGGCACCCCGCGCATCGCGAACCGCCTGCTGCGGCGCGCGCGCGATTTCGCCCAGGTGCGTGCAGACGGCATCATTACGCGCGAGGTCGCCGATGGCGCGATGGCGATGCTGAAAATCGATGCGGATGGTTTCGACCAGATCGACCGTCGTCTGTTGCGCACGATCATGGACAGTTTCGACGGCGGCCCGGTCGGCGTGGAATCGCTGGCGGCGGCGCTCAGCGAGGAACGCGGCACGATCGAGGACGTGATCGAGCCTTACTTGATCCAGCAGGGTTATCTGCTGCGCACTGCGCGCGGTCGCATGGTCAGCGCGAAAACGTGGCGGCTGTTTGGCATGAGTCCGCGCAATGAGCCGGCTGCCGGATTGTTCGAAAGCGACGAACAATCGACGTCGTGAGCGCGAACTTGCCTACCACGTCGCTGGCGAATGGTTGCATGTCGGTCGCGCCGGCGTTCATCTGGCCGATAAGGGTGTATTGGGAAGATACCGACGCAAGCGGCGTCGTGTATCACGCAAGTTACCTGCGTTTTCTTGAGCGCGCGCGCAGCGAGTGGTTGCGTGCGCTGGGTTACGGGCAGGATGCCTTGCGTGAACAACATGGCGTGGTGTTCGTGGTGCGTGCGATGCGGCTTGAGTTCCTGCGCGCGGCGCGGCTGGACGACGAGTTGGTCGTCAGCGTCGCGCTTGCTGAACGCAAACGTGCGAGCCTGCAGATGCGGCAAACCATCCGACGCGGCGAGACGCCATTGCTGGATGCCGAGGTGAAGGTGGCTTGCGTGACTGCAACAGATTTCCGTCCGCGCGCGGTGCCCGATGCGCTGGTCGCGGCGATGACAAACACCGGAGTGAGGCTATGCTCGCACTGATCCAGAATTCGTTGATCCACCTGTACACCGCCATGCAGGCCACGCCGGTCGAAAACCTGCCGGATGCATCGCCGGCCACGCATGCGATCAACGCTGCGACTTCGGCGCCGCCGGGTAGCGGCCTGAACCTGTTTTCGCTGGTGTGGCATGCGAGCCTGCCGGTGCAATTCGTGATGCTGATGCTGCTGGTCGCATCGATCGCCTCGTGGGTGATCATCTTCCGCAAGCAACGCGTACTGGGCGGCGCGGAAAAATCCGCCGAGGGTTTCGAGGAAAATTTCTGGTCGGGCGCCGACCTGACCCACCTGTATCGCGATGCCACCCAACGCAATCGCGTCGTGGCCGGACTCGAGGCGATTTTCGAGGCGGGCTTCCGCGAATTTTCGCGGCTGCGCCAGCGCAAGGGTGTCGATCCGCGCACCCAGCTCGAAGGCGCGCAACGCGGCATGCGCGCGCAACTCGCGCGCGAGGTCGATGCGCTGGAGCACAGCCTGGAATTCCTCGCCAACGTCGGTTCGATCAGCCCCTACGTCGGCCTGTTCGGCACCGTGTGGGGCATCATGATTTCGTTCCAGGGCCTAGCCAGCATGAAGGAGGCGACCATCGCCACCGTCGCGCCGGGCATTTCCGAGGCGCTGGTCGCGACCGCGATGGGCTTGTTCGCCGCGATTCCCGCGGTGTGGGCGTACAACCGCTTCGCGACCCGCGTGGATCGGCTCAACGTGCGTTACGAAGCATTCGCCGAGGATTTTTCCTCGATCCTGCAACGGCAGGCGCATGTCGAGGAATAAGCGAGGACGCGCATGACCCGCCATCGCAAGCGCCGCAAGCTCAAGGCCGACATCAACGTCGTCCCGTACATCGACGTGATGCTGGTGCTGCTGATCATCTTCATGGTCACCGCGCCGTTGTTGAATCTCGGTGTGGATGTCGATCTGCCGAAGTCGAAGGCGAGCATGATCGACCAGAAGAAGGATCCGGTGATCGCGGTGATCACCCACGACGGACGCTACCTGCTGAAGCTGGAGGATGCGAAGTACGAACCGGTCAGCGGCGCCGAACTTGAATCGAAAGTCCGCGCGTTCCACGACCAGAATCCGGATGTGGCGGTGTATATCGCCGCCGATGGAAAACTCGCGTACCAGCAGGTGATGGATCTGATGGTCGTGTTGCAGAACATCGGCATTCCGCATGTTGCGCTGATGAGCCGGCCCGCGCAGGCAGATGCCGGCAAGGGTCATGCCGTGGGCCATTCCAAATGACAATGGTCGCGCGGCATGACCTCCCTCTCCCCACCACCGGCTCCGCCGGCGGTCCTCCCCTCTCCCGGAACGGGCGAGGGACGATGGTGTCGCTGCGCGACATTCGTCTCCATGTGGGCAAACGCTGAGTGCGATGGAAACCACCTGGGACAAGCTGCGTGCGGT
>JANXZP010000193.1 GCA_025355485.1 Pseudomonadota bacterium | reverse complement strand
CTTCCAGTCGCCGGTCAGCGCCTCATCGCGAAAGCCCTTGATCGTGCGAAGTCCGCGCGGCCCGGACATCGTGGCGATGTCCTTCCATTTCTCGTAGCGCTTGAGGATGTCGATCGGAACGCGGCCGGAGGAAAGTTCCTTGTCCGCTTGCCGGTGTTCCTCGATGCGCCACATAGCTTATTATGACTAGTCCAAATATGGACTGTCAAGTGAAATGGCGAGGAAATGTCCCTGGCCCGCTATTGACCGCGCTCGCCGCCGTGCTTGCGATGATCCTGTTGTCGCGCAGCGTGTTCTTCGGCCCGATGGCGGTCGCGATCATGGGCGGCCTGATCGTCGCGACCGCGCTGTACGCTGCTGTTTCTGCCAGCACTGTATGCCTCCTGGTTCCGCGTCAAGGCGCCCGCGCAAGCGCTCTTCACGGACGCGCGCACATCCATTGACCGAATCGGCAGGTCAGTGCGACGCCTCGGGCGGGTGCCATGCTTTTGCTTTCGCCATCCATTCCGCCTCCAGCTTGGCGTCGCCAGCCATGTGATAAGTACCGGCCAGATTAAAGGCCAATTGCCATTTCGGCGGCGTGTCGGGGGCTTCCTTGTAGCTGTCGATCGCCTTGAGGTACAGCTCGATCGCGCGCGGATAGTCCCCGTGATGCATGTGTGCGAAAGCAAGTTCTCCCAACAGCGTGATCGCATCGGGGGTCGCGGCTACAACAGGTTCGAGCACGGCGATGGCCTCGTCGTATTGCTCTTGCGCGTCGTATGCGAACGCCAGCTCGAACCACATTCGGTTCGAATGGTCGCCGGCCTTGCGTGCGATTTCGATCTGCCGTACCGCCTGCTCGGAAGCACCGATCTGGTTCAGGTGCGACGCCCACGCGATTGCGTGGGTCACAGGGTCGCGCTTGTCCTCGTAGTTCTTCAGTAATTCGGATTGCGCGGGCACACCCAGTTTCAAAACGGTAGCGTCGTCGAGGCAGGCGACGTGACCATTCTGAGCGACGCGGAAGATCAGACGTGCCTTGCCTTCGAGGGGATCGGGCTTTCGGACAGGCTCGCCTTTGGCGTCTAGCGTGTACTCGCCGTGGAATTCGAACGTGAATCCCGCCTCGGGATCGATGTACGCAAAACCGAGCACGCGTGCATCGGGATCCTTGTTGTCTCTCCCGAAAAACCAGCGGTTCTCGCAGTCAGCGATCTGGTCGGTCGCGGGCGGAAATGCCGCCCACGCCGCAGGGGCGGCCGAGAGGGCGAGGAGCAGGGCTGCCGTTTTCGTGGACATCATCAATCGTCATTCCGGATGGGAGCGGTCGACTGTAGCCGAGATTCCATGGCGGCGCATGACGCCGCCGCGCGCGCGGGCTAGACTCGGTCCGACGGCAGTGGCGAGGAGACGGCGGTGCGGCCTACCGAAATTCGCGATCCGAATTACTTCCACAAGGTCGTGGATTGCCAGTGGGCTTGCCCGGCGCATACGCCGGTGCCCGAATACATCCGGCTGATCGCGGCGGGGCGTTACACCGACGCGTACCTGATCAACTGGGAATCGAACGTGTTCCCGGGAATCCTCGGGCGCACCTGCGACCGGCCCTGCGAACCGGCGTGCCGGCGCGGGCGGGTCGAGGAAAACAACGGCCCCGATCCTGACAAGAGCCGGCCCGAACCCGTCGCGATCTGCCGGCTCAAGCGCGTCGCCGCGGACTTCAAGGACGACGACGTCCAAGCGCGGCTGCACGAGAAGCTGCCGCCGACTACGCCGCGCAATGGCAAGCGCATCGCATGCATCGGTGCGGGGCCGGCTTCTCTGACACTGGCGCGCGATCTCGTCCCGATGGGATACCACGTCACCATCTTCGAGGCCGATCCGAAGGCCGGCGGCTTCATGCGCACGCAGGTGCCGCGGTTCCGGTTGCCGGAACACGTTATCGATGAAGAGACGAACTACATCCTCGACCTCGGCGTCGAGTTCATCGGCGGACGGCGCATCGATTCGCTGAAGGCGCTGCTGGCCGAGAACTACGATGCGGTGTTCGTCGGCTGCGGCGCGCCGCGTGGGCGCGACCTGCCGATTCCCGGACGCGAGGAAGCAGCCGCGAACATCCACGTCGGCCTC
>JANXZP010000189.1 GCA_025355485.1 Pseudomonadota bacterium | reverse complement strand
CATCAGCAACACGCAGGTGATCAACACCACGATCATCAACAACGTCTACAACAGCTACGTCAACAACACGACGATCGTGAATCCGCCGGTGTCCGTCAATCGCGGCGCTCCTGGCGCGGTGACGGTGGTGCCGCGCAATGTATTCACCGGCGCGCGTCCGGTCGCGGCGGCGGCGCTGCGGATCCAGCCGCAGATGCTCGCGCAGGCTAGGATCACACCGATGCTGCGCGTCGCGCCCAGCATCGCGAGCCTCGGTGTCGCGTCCACGAACCGCCCCGCGCGCATGTCGACGGAGTTGTTCGAGCGGCCGGTGATCGCGCGCCACACGCCGCCGGCGCCGCCAGCGCCGTTCGCGGCACGACTGCAGGTGATCGCCAACCAGGGCGGCGCGCCGCTCGCGCAATCGCAATTGCGCGACCTGCGCCAGTCACGCGCGAACGAACAGCACGCTGCGCCGCGGATCGTGATGGCTGCGCCGGGCGGTGGTTCGATGCATGCCTTGCAGGGCGAGCCGAACGCACGCCCTGCCCCGCGCGCAACGATGGATGGCGCACGGAGTCCGGGCAATCCGAATGCTCCGATCGCCGACACCGTGCGTCCGCAGTCCGATGCGCAACGCGACCGCGGCTTCGTGCGAGCACCGCGCAACGACATGTCAACGCCGCAAGCGGCTGTGCACTCCGTTCCGTCGCAGGAAGTGGCGCCGCGACCGATGCCGCGCGAAGACCGTCGCAGCATGTCGATGTCGAACGACAATGCCGACAATCCAGCACACCGTGCAATGCGTGCGCCGCACACGGATGTGCAAGTGCCGCGAGCGCAGGATGCGCAAGAGCGGTCGCCACGACCGATGCCGCGCGAAGATCAGCGCAGCATGTCGATGTCGAACGACAATCCGCAGCCGCGCGATCAGTCCGAGCCTCGCGTCATGCGCGCGCAGCGACCGGAACCGCAGGCGCAGGTCATGCAGGAGCGCCCGCAACGCGTAGATGTGCAAGTGCAGCGCGATCAGCCCGAACCCCGTGTCATGCGTGTGCAGCGTCCCGAGCCGCAGGCGCAGGTCATGCCGGAGCGATCGGCGCAGCGCCCTGCACCGCGCGAACGCGCCGTCGTCGCTGCCCCACACCCGCAAGTGCAGCCGCAATCGCAAGCACAGGAACAGCCCGCGCAGGCGCAGCACGAAAAGCACAAGCCGAAGAACAAGGACGAACAGCAGCAGGACAAGGACCAAACAGACCAGCAGCACTGATCCGCAGTCATCGATGCGCGCGCGGTCGCAACAGGCCGCGCGCGCATGACGTGATCGTCAGTGCGTCCTTCTGATCGTCAGGCTCGCGTTCTTCGTCGTTCCGGCATAGCTCTCCGAAATCGTGAGCGTCGTCCTGGCTGTCACGGTCTTGCCGGTGATTCCGAACGATGCGGAGTTCGAGCCGGCTGGGATCACGATACTCGCCGGAACCGTCGCGGCCGCGGTGTTCGAACTCGTCAATACGACAACGACGCCTCCTGCCGGAGCACTGCCCGACAAGGTCACCGTGCCGGTCGCGGTGCCTGCATTCGGGATCACGCCCGGATTCACGCTCAGCGATGACAGGCCCACGGTCGCGGCGGGTGGATTGATCGACAGAGTCGCCGATTTCGCAACGCCCGCGTAGCTGCCGGTGATCGTCGCGGTCGTCGCCGCGGTCACGCTGCCGGTTGCGACGGTGAAGTCTGCCGATGTCGCACCGGCCGGAATGGTGACATTGACCGGTACCGAGGCCGGCCCGGTCACGCCGAGGCTCACCACCGCACCGGATGCCGGCGCCGCACCGGAAAGCTGCGCGGTTCCGGTTGCGTTGTTGCCGCCCACGACAGCATTTGGCGCAACCGAAACCGCGGTGAGGCTCGCGCTTGCGGGCGCAGGATTCCAACCCAACTGGATCACCTCGAAATCGCTCGCGCTCAATGCCCCGAACGCCGGATTGAGCACGCTGTTGCTCCAGTTGTTGTCGTAGGTGCCGCTGATGTACATGTCCGAACCGTTGTCGGCGACGATCAGCCCGTAGGTTTTCATCGCGCGGAAAATTTTCTGCATTTCCGGCGCGAATCCGGAAATATCCTTGCTCGCCTTGAGTCGCAGGCGCGCGCCCATCGGCAATGCGCCGCCGGTCGATCCGGCTCTGTGCGAAGCCGGAAAGACGTAACCATTGGTCGAACGCACGGTGACGCGCAACGCATGCTTGATGTCGGCGATGCTGGTTCCGTACGCGTTGTAGACCTCGTCGTAGCGCACCAGTCCCGGCACGATCGCCAGGCCCGCGGCATCCGCCGAGGTCCAGCCGTCAGGACGCCGACCGTTCGCGTTCATGTCGAAGAACGCGCCGGAACCGGCCAGCCATTTCGTTCCGTCGTACCAGACGTTGTACAGCTCGTAGAGGTATTTGTTGTCGCGATCCATGATCAGCAGGTGACGATCGCAACCGCTGCGCTGATCCACGCTGCCCGGCGCGCCGCATTCGATCCAGTGCATCTGGCCGATCGCCTGGGTCGGGATGGGATAGAACGGATAACTCTGGTTGGTGGTGTGGTCGACGCCGTCGCTTTCGTCGGAATACTGGAATTGCACCGCGACTTTCGGTTGCGTGCCATCGACCACCACGTACGGCATGCCGTAGATGTCGACGCTGCCCGGCGATACATCGCCGCCCATGTCCGGATGCAGGTGGCGGGTGCCGCCGTTGTTGACGAACGCGATGTAAGCCGCCGAATTCGGATCGACGGGCGCGGCGCTGATATCCAGGTTCCACCAGTTGTTCGCTGGGAACAGCGGCAACGGTTGCGGAACCGTTCCGCCCTCGACCGGGCCGATTCCGGCGGCCTTCGCACCGGAGGTCAGTACCAGAAAGGCTGCGGCTGCAAGTATCAATAATGCACGCAGTACGGATGCGGCTCTGCTTTCGCCGCGGCCCTTGGGGCAGCGGATGATGGGGACGATTCGGGACATGGCGCTCTCCGATGCCAGTGCCAGGCGTCGGCTTCGATTGCAATCGAACCACGATCGCATCGAACTCCTGCCCAGCCATAACGCGCCGCCGGCGAACCGGCGACGCGCCCCGCTCCCCAAGGCGCGCCCAAAAACTAGCACTACGTCGCAGCGCGAAGTGCGAACTCCGTCAAGGAATCGATGATTCCAATCTGAACGCCCTCGTCGCGGTTTCGCGGATGTGCGGCTCGCGACCAATCCGCCGATCCGCGGTCGCCTGCTATTCTTCGGCGACTCCATACGCATCCGGATGCCGATCATGCGACCCGCCCGACTCACCTGCGTTCTCGCGATCCTCGCGCTGTTCCTGGCCGGTTGCGCCGGCGGCCCGCGGAAGAACGTCTTTCCGCCACGCGCAAGCATCCAGCAGCTCGCGCAACAAGCCGACGGTAGCTGGAAGTTGCAGCTGCGCCTGCAGAATTTCAGCAGCGTGCCGATGGGTTTTGCGAAAGTCGAGGCGAAGATCGAAATCGCCGGATCCGAAGCCGGCAGCGTGAGTGTGTCGCCGGCGATCCGGGTCGGCCCCGAGTCGGCCGATCTGTTCGAGGCCAGTCTCAGGCCCACGTCGGCGGCGGCGGCGAAAGTCGCGGCGCTGCACGGCGATAGCAGCGTGCGCTACAAGTTGAGCGGCCGCATCGTCACCACCGATCCAGCCGGCGACTATCCATACTCGTTCGAGAGCCAGCTCAGTCCGGTGCCCGGCATGGATGGCGTGTTGCGCTGAGTCGTTTCATCGCAGGCCGTTTTCGCATTCACCTTATCGCATCCGCCTGATGCGTCGCCAAAGATCTGGAGTCGTGCATGAGTCGTTACCAAGCCCCGCTACGCGATATCCGTTTTGCGTTGTTCGATGTGATCGACGCCGAAGCGCTGTATGCGCGGCTCGGTTTCGCGGGCGCACAACGCGACGTGATGGACGCAGTACTGGATGAGGCCGCGAGGTTCACCGAAAACGTGCTCGCGCCGATCAACGCGATCGGCGATGAAATCGGCTGCGCGTTCGACAAGGACAGCGGCGCGGTGACTTCGCCGCCGGGTTTCGTGCATGCCTACGAGCAGTTCGTCGAAGGCGGCTGGAACGGACTGGTCGCGCCGGAGCAATTCGGCGGGCAGGGATTGCCGGAATCGTTCGGCGTCGCGCTCAAGGAAATGATCGACGCGGCAAATCTGGCGTGGGGCAATTACCCGCTGCTCTCGCATGGTGCGACCGAAGCGCTCAAGCATCATGGCGAAGCGTGGCAGCAGGAAGCATTCCTGCGACCCATCGTTTCAGGCCGCTGGACCGGAACGATGTGCCTGACCGAAGCGCATTGCGGCACCGATCTGGGCCTGTTGAAAACGCGCGCCACGCCGAACGCAGCGGATGGCAGTTTCGCGATTTCCGGCACCAAGATCTTCATCACTGCCGGCGAGCACGACCTCACCGAAAACATCGTGCATCTCGTGCTCGCGCGCCTGCCGGATGCGCCTGCAGGAACCAAGGGCATCTCGTTGTTCATCGTGCCGAAGTTCAAGGTCGGCCGCGATGGCGCGATGGGCGAGCGCAACGCGGTGCGCTGCGGCAGCATCGAACACAAGATGGGTATCCACGGTTCGTCGACCTGCGTGATGCATTTCGACGGCGCGCAGGGTTGGCTGATCGGGCAGCCGAACAAGGGCCTGATGGCGATGTTCACCATGATGAACACCGCGCGGCTCGCAGTTGGTATTCAAGGTTTGGGGCTTGCGGATCGCGCGTACCAGAACGCGCTCGCGTATGCGCGCGATCGTTTGCAAATGCGTTCGTTGTCCGGCGCGAAATTCCCTGACAAGCCCGCCGACCCGATCATCGTTCATCCCGACGTGCGCCGCATGTTGCTGACCTGCAAGTCGCTGATCGAAGGCGGACGGCTGTTGAGTTATCACGCCGCGACCTTGGTCGATGTGCTCGATCACACGAGCGATGCCGAAGAAAAAAAGCGCGCCGACGAACTGCTCGGGTTCCTCACGCCGATCGTGAAAGCCTGCCTGACCGAATGGGGCGTGGAATGCACCTACCACGCGCTGCAATGTTTCGGCGGCCACGGCTACATCGCCGAGCACGGCATGGAACAACTCGCGCGCGATGCGCGCATCACCACGCTGTATGAAGGCACGACCGGCATCCAGGCGCTGGACCTGCTCGGTCGCAAGATCATGCAGTTGCAGGGTGCGGGCTTGCAGCACTTCCTCGGCATGATCCAGGCGTTCTGCGCCGAGCAATCCGGTAATGCGGCACTCGCCGAGTTCGTCGGCCCGCTCGCTTTGATCGCGCAGGAATGGCAGGCGCTGACGATGGAAGTCGGCAAGCGCGCGATGGCCAATGCCGATGAGGTCGGCGCGGCGTCGGTGGATTACCTGTTCTATTCGGGCTATGTCGCGCTTGCGTACTGGTGGGCGCGCGCGGTCGCTGCGGCAGATGCGTCCTCGCCAACCGATCTCAAGACCGCCAAGCGCGAAACCGCGCGTTTCTATTTCGCGCGCATCCTGCCGCGCACGCTTGCGCACGCCGCTTCGATCCGCTCGGGCGCCGCACCGTTGTTGACGCTGGATGCGGCCTTGTTCGATAGCTGAGCGCGACCGTCACCGCTCCTGCGCATCTGATCGCCATGGATGGCGGAAATGCCGAAAATGCAGGAGCATTTTTCGGCCATGCGCTCGCGGCGACCGTAGGGAGTGCAAAGCCATTCGTGCGTCCTTGCACATCAAAAAACCGAAGGCCCGCCTGCGCTGTGCAGACGGGCCTTCGTCTCTCGCCCTGGTTCGATCACCGTGGCAACGTGCGCCGCGGCTTCAATCAATTCGTCATCAATCGGCCCGACTTCAATCGCCCATGATCCGCAGGCCGTAGGTCAGGCTTGCGAAATCCACCAGGCTGGCCGAACCGCGCAGGCCGAAGTGCAGGGTGAGTGGATTCTTGAAGAACGCGTCCACCTGCGCATTGGTCAATCCATAGCCCTGGATCAGTCCTTGCCGCGAAATCGTGCCGGCGATGCACACGCGCGATTCGCTGAAACGTTCGGTTTCGCGATCGCCCGGAGCCAGCGTTTGCTGGTGGCTATAGCTCGCTGCGAAGCTGGTAAGCAACGACCCGTTGAACGGCAGGCCGGTGGTCAGGTCGATCATGGCCGGATCGCTCAGCGCCGGGCTGTCTATCTTGAGGTACGGACTGAGCGTGATCCTGCCGGTCGCGGTCGCACCGGTGCTGTTGTACAGCGAATAGATCACGATCGGCGTCAGCCAGTGGCACAGGATGCTGTGCGAGGTCTTGCCCGGTAGCCACATCTGGCCGATATCGGGCAGGTCGAAGCTGGTCGGCACCGGCGCCGGATTGAGCTGCACGCAACGGTCGTTCGGGCCCGGCGGTGGATCGCCCGGTACCGGGGTGCAATCGGTGGCGAGGTTGATGCTGCCAGAGCTGAGCAGGCCGTCCCATATCACCGCACGGCCGAAGGTATCGGCATCGCCGACCTGATCGGCGGTCGGCGCGGACGCGGGTGCGGACAGGGAAGTGGTCGTCTTGACTGCGGCATGCATGCTTCTGCCGGATGCGGCGGCAATCGATGAATAGCCTTCGCTGCGCGCCTCGTCGGCATTCTGCTGCTTCACGCTGGAGGTGACGGACTTCGGGGCGGCGTCGGCGACGCTGACAGCCAAGCTTACGGCCAGCAAGCCGGTGAACAGGGTGGTACGGGACATCGGGATACTCCTGACAGACTTGGGGGAGGGGCAGATGCGCGTTTCAGCGGCATCTGTTTCTAGTCACGCGATCGACAGCCGGACACGGACACGGCAGGGCGAAGTTCGACCATCCCCAAGCCCGCGCCTACTCAAATTGTCCACATTCGTGTATATGCTGGACTCCCATGGAGCCTGATACTGACCAGAATCGGACAGCCCAGCATCGGATACCCCGCAAGCGGGTACACGGCATCGCAATCACGCGCGACGTCCCCGACCTTGTCGTACTCGATGGCAGCCGGGCGCATGGCCTGGGCGAAATCCGCAAAGGTCGTGAAAGCGCCCACCCGCGCCTTCTCTCGCTGGACGCGCACGGCCATATCCTCGACTGGATCTCCTGGCAGGACGCCGCCTGCCTGTACGTGCGCGACGCCGTCGCGTGGACGCTCGGCGATCCCTGTCTGACCATCCACGGCGGCTACAACCGCCACAACGGCGCGCAGAGCGTGCTCGACCTGCACCCGATCATCGCCGCGCGCGGCCACGCGCGCGGACCGGGACTGATGCCCTCGCCGGCGCTGACCAATGCCGCGTTGTTCGCCCGCGACGCCTACCTGTGCCTGTATTGCGGCGACGAATTCCACCGCCAGCAACTGACCCGCGACCACGTCCTGCCGGTTTCACGTGGCGGTCGCGATGTCTGGGAGAATGTGGTCAGCGCGTGCTTCCATTGCAATTCGCGCAAGGGCGGCCGCACCCCGCAGCAGGCCGGCATGCCGTTGCTGGCGGTGCCGTACCGGCCGAGTTGGGTCGAGCACCTGATCCTGTCGAACCGCCACATCCTCGCCGACCAGATGGCCTTCCTGAAAAGCCACCTGCCCAGGCGCAACCCGCGCGCTGCCTGAAGTTTCCCGCGCGTCCGCGTTGACGCGCCGCGCTGCATCGACAACACTGCAAGACGATGACGGCTGCGCCGCCTCAACGGAAACCGGACATGCGTACCCTGTGTTTCACCGGCATGGATCGCGCCGAAGAAGCCAAGCTCAAACTGCTGTTCTCCGACGCCAACGAATGGCTGGGCGGCGAATGGATGCTGATGCCCGAAGCGCAGGCCGAAGTGCTGGTGGTGGATCTGGAATCCATGTACGGCCACATGACCTGGCTCAAGGTGCACAACAGCGGCAAGCACGTGATCGCCCTGACCACCCGCGCCCAATCCGAGGCCGAACACGTGCTGATGCGCCCTGTCACGGTCGAAGCGCTGGTCGCGGCGCTGTCGCAGGCGAGCGGCGATGCTGCCCCGATTTCGCCCAACATCACCGCGGGCTTCAAGGCCGTCCCATCCGAACCTGAGCAAGCGCAATCGCCGTCGCAACCTGCGCCGCCTCCTGTCGCCGCGATCACCGATCCGCCCGCGCCGGAACTGGCGCCTGCACCGCCACCCAAACCTGCGCCGCCGGCTGCTCCTGCACGACCGCGTGATCCCGTGTTGTGGGATTACCTGCGTCCCGGCGGCCTGACCGGCCCGTCGCGGATGGAGCTCGAGGGCGCACCGCCGCTGGTGATCGACCCCCGCACCGATACCTACATCGGTGGAGCGGCCCTGAAGCCCTACATTCCGTATTGCGAACTTGGCGCCGTGCGCGCCGACCGCTGGCGAACGCTGAGCGGCGCCGACCTCAATACCCACCTCGCGTCCCCGAACGAGGCCCAGCCGATGGCGCGCCTGCGCTGGCTGCTCGCGCTCGTGCAAGGCCGCGGCGAACTGGCGCCGGGCTATGATTCGAACGATCGCTACCGGCTGGTTCGCTGGCCCAAGACCGAACGCGAATTCCCACGCCATTTCCGCATCGCCACCGCGATGATGCAGTCGCCCGCGACGCCGGCCGCAATCGCCGCGCAAAGCGACACCGCGATCGGCGAGGTCAACGATTTCCTCAATGCAAGCCTCGATTCGGGTTTCGCCGAACCCTTCGTCGAAGCGCCCGCTTCGTCGGATTCCGGGCAGAAGCCCGGTGGACTGTTCGGCCGTTTTCGCAATCCGCGCGGCGGCTGATCGCACTGGATCACATGCGGTTTCCTTGCCCCGACCCGCGCCGGGGCGCGACAATGGCGGGCCATGATCGACGCCCAGCGCTATCCGCGCCTCTCCCGCATTGATGTACCCGCCGACTTGCGGCAGTTCCCGGAAGACGAACTGCCGGCGATCGCCGAGGAACTTCGTGCCTACCTGATCGAATCGGTCGCCGCATCGGGCGGACACTTCGGCGCGGGTCTTGGGGTGATCGAACTGACCATCGCCCTGCATTATCTGTACGACACTCCGACCGACCGGCTGGTCTGGGATGTCGGCCACCAGTGCTATCCGCACAAGATCCTCAGCGGTCGCCGCGATCGCATCCACACGGTCAAACAGCAGGACGGGCTCGCGCCGTTTCCGCGCCGCGACGAATCGGAATTCGACACCTTCGGCGTCGGACATTCCTCGACTTCGATCTCGGCTGCACTCGGCATGGCGATCGCGTTGCAGCGCACGCACGATTCACGCCGCGTGGTCGCGGTGATCGGCGACGGCGCGATGACGGCAGGCATGGCCTACGAAGCGCTCAACCACGCCGGAGGCATGGAGCCCAATCCGGACTTGCTGGTGATCCTCAACGACAACCGGATGTCGATCTCCGAGAACGTCGGCGGCCTTACGAAAATGTTGGGCCGGATGATGAGCAGCCGCACGATGAACGCGGTGCGCGAAGGCGGCAAGAAACTGCTCGGCGGGCGCACCCATGCGGCGGGGCGTTTCGTGCGTCGCTGGGAAGAACACTGGAAAGGCATGTTCGTACCCAGCACCTTGTTCGAGGAAATGGGCTTCCACTACAGCGGCCCGATCGACGGCCACAATCTGCACGCACTGCTCGGCGCATTGAAGACACTGAAAACGCTCAAGGGCGCGCAGTTGCTGCACGTGATCACCACCAAGGGCAAAGGTTTCGAGCTTGCCGAAGACGACCAGATCGAATACCACGCGGTCGGCCCGTTCGATCCGAGTGTCGGGCTGGTGAAAAAACCCGCCGCCGGCAAGCCGACCTACACCCAGGTATTCGGCGACTGGCTGTGCGACATGGCCGCCGCCGATCCGAATCTCATGGGCATCACCCCGGCGATGCGCGAAGGCTCGGGCCTAGTGCGTTTCAGCAAGGAATTCCCCGATCGTTATTTCGATGTCGCAATCGCCGAGCAGCATGCGGTCACGCTCGCAGCGGGCATGGCCTGCGAAGGCGCGAAGCCGGTCGTCGCGATCTACTCGACCTTCCTACAACGCGGCTACGACCAGTTGATCCACGATGTCGCGCTACAGAATCTCGATGTGTTGTTCGCGATCGATCGCGGCGGCGTGGTCGGGCCGGATGGCGCAACCCATGCGGGCAGTTTCGACCTGAGTTACCTGCGCTGCATTCCGAACATGATCGTGATGGCACCAGCCGACGAGAACGAATGCCGCAAGATGCTGACCACCGGTTTCCGTCACCACGGCCCCGCTGCCGTGCGTTATCCACGCGGATCGGGCGGCGGCGTCGCGGTCGATGCCGCGCTCGACACGATCCCGATCGGCAAGGCCGACCTGCGCCGACGCGGATCGCGGATCGCGCTGCTTGCGTTCGGCGCGCTGGTGCCAGTCGCAGAACAACTCGGCACGGAGTTCGACCTGACCGTGGTCAACATGCGTTTCGTCAAGCCGCTGGATCGGACGCTGCTGCTCGAACTCGCCCGTACCCACGCCGGATTTGTCACGCTGGAGGACAACGCGGCGATGGGTGGCGCGGGCAGCGCGGTCGCCGAATTGCTGGCTGCCGAAGGCATCGTGCTGCCGATCCAGCACCTCGGCCTGCCCGATGCATGGCTCGAACACGCCAGCCGCGAGCAGGTGCTGGCTGCGGCCGGGCTCGATCGGGCCGGTGTGCGCGGCGCGCTACTCGCGCGCTGGCCGCAACTGGCGGCATCGGGCCACGCACCGAAGATCGCCGCCGGCTGACCGTTCATCGACCCTTCGCCGCGTGCCGATTGCGAATCGGATCGCCAAGCCCTCACAATCGGCACGAACGTATCGCTCCTTGGGGAAAGGCTCGATGATCCGGCTGCTGGACAAGCAAAGCGATCGCGTACTCGGCGAGATTTCCGAAGGCGAGCTGGTCTTCCTGATCGACCAGCTCGAGGAGGAAGGCATGCACGATCGCGACTACTACATCGACACCGCAACCATGGACTTCCTCGCGCGACAGGGCGCCAGCACGAATCTGCTCGCGTTGCTTCGGCGCGGGCTGGGCGCTTCCGATGGGATCGACATCCGCTGGGATTCGACCGACATGGATTCGCCGGACGTGGATTCGATCTAGGCCTGATCGCGCATGCGCACGATGCAGCGCTGATTCATTTCATCCTCTTGCGCGGCGCCCGCATGTCACCCGTTCGCGTTGTTCTATATCGCGATGCGTCGCGATTTCCGTGAAACCGGATTCGGCAAGCAGTACGCGCACCGCCGCGCCCTGCTCGAATCCGTGTTCGAGCAGCAACCATCCGCCCGGCAGCAGATGCGTTGGAGCATCGCGCACGATCGCGCGGATCGCATCCAGGCCGTCGCTACCCGACACCAATGCCGAACGCGGCTCGAAGCGCAGGTCGCCTTTTTGCAGATGCGGATCGTTGTCGGCGAGGTAGGGCGGATTGCTGACGATCGCATCGAAGCGCTGGCCGTGTAGCGGAGCGAACCACTCGCCGTGCACCCAACGCACGCGTGATGACAGCCCGAACGCTTCTGAATTCGTGCGCGCGACGGCCAGCGCGGCGCTGCTCGCATCCGCCGCGACCACGTCCGCGAACGGCCGCTCGCTCGCGATCGCGAGCGCAATCGCGCCGCTGCCGGTACCGAGGTCGGCGACACGCACGGGTGATTCTGCTGGCAACACCGCCAACGCGCGGTCGACCAGCAATTCGGTGTCGGCGCGGGGGATCAATACGTCGGGGGTGATCCGCAGGTCCAGCGACCAGAACCCCTGCCGCCCGAGGATTTGCGCAACCGGTTCGCCGCGCAGACGCCGCGCGATCAAATCGTCGAACAACGCCAGCGCGGAATCCGCCACCGCGTCGTCGGCATGCGCGTACAGCCAGGCACGCGGACGCTGCAACGCGTGCGCGAGCAGCAACTCGGCCTCCAGCCGCGCGTCCGCTCCCAATCGCCCGGCAGCGCGCGCCAGCAACGTGGCGACGCAAATGTTTTCGTGAACCTGCATGGACGACTCCGGCGGCGCGATCCGATCATGACGCCGCGAACACATCGAAGCAGGGATGATAGCGCCCTGCCCCTCGCTCCAGGCCCACCATGCCGCGCCGACATCTGCTGCAACTGCTGACCGCCATCGCCTGCGTACTGACCGCCGGTTGCACGAAGGTCGCTTTCGGTATCGTCAACTTCCGCGTGGATCCGTCCGCGATCGCTTCGGTGGAATTCGATCCGACGCACGGATTGTCGCTCGACGTGCACAGGCCCAGGCGCGTGGACGGAAGCGTACCCGTCGTTGTGTTCTTCTACGGCGGCAGTTGGCAATCCGGCACGCGCCAGGACTACCGCTTCGTCGCGCAATCGCTGGCGAAACAGGATGTGCTGGTGATCGTGCCGGACTACCGCAAGTCGCCGCAGATAGCGTTCCCGGAATTCATCGACGACGCCGCGCGCGCGGTCGCGTGGACGAAGCTGCATGCCGCCGAATACGGCGGCGATCCGTCGCGCATCTTCCTGGTCGGCCACTCGGCCGGTGCGCACATCGCCGCGATGCTCGGCACCGACGGTCGCTTCCTGCGCGCAGTCGGCATGCAGCCGCGCGATCTGGCCGGCATCGTCGGTCTCGCAGGGCCTTACGATTTCCTGCCGCTTACCGATCCGAAACTGAAAACCGCATTCGGCCCCGAATCGCAATGGCCGGCTTCGCAACCGGTGAATTTCGTCGACGGCGACGAGCCGCCGTTCCTGCTGCTGCAAGGTACGCGCGACACCACCGTGCGGCCATTCAATGCCGAGCATCTGGCGCGCAAATTGCGCACGCTGCACGAACCGGTAGAAGTGCGGATGCTAGCCGGCGCCGGCCACTTCGGTCTGTTGCTGGGGCTGCTGCGCAACGCATCGCCCGTACGACGCGATGTGCTGGCTTACATCCAGGAATCGCGCGCAGTCGCGCAGCATTGAGCCACGCTCAGCGCATCACCAGCCGCGCGCCCTCGATCACCACCGACGCGACGAATCCGGTGAGAAAACAGATGTAGCTCAGCCGCAGGTAGCGGTATTTGTGGTGCGCCAGGTAGCTGCCCAGCGAATGGATGTCGATCGCCATCGTGCGGTACACCGATCCGTCGGCTTTCATGCGGTCGGCGATCTCGCACAGGAAGCGCTGCTGGTCGAGTTCGGCGAAGTGGCCGAAGAACAGCAGGTTGAAATGCGGCGGCAAGGGCTGTCCGTGCTTTAGCCGCAGCGGCCGATACTTCGGCAACACCGCGAGGATCGCCAGCAGCAGCGCTGCGAGCGTGAAGCCGGCCAAGGTCAGCACGCTAGCGCGCATCGTCGGTTCGCCCATCCGGCCGATGCTCAGCGTCAGCACGATCGACGACACGGTGATGATGATGTTCGCCTTGGTATCGGCCATCGACGACAGCGCGACGTGGTGCTGCTGGGTCGTGCGCAGGATCACGTCGCCGGTATTGCGTTCCGGGATCGCGGCAAAGAGCGCGCGCAGTTCGGGTGTGTCGGACGCAAGGCCTTGCGTCGATCCGTCGTGGGCAGAGTTCGAATCGTCCGTAACGCCATCGTTCGTAGGTTGTCCCGTCATCGCGTTTCCCCAGGCACAGCGGTTACGTTAGCGCAATCTGCGCCTCGCGTGCATTCCCGGGGATTCCGTCGACGCTTACACCGCCGCAGCCTGCTCCAGCGTCACCGCGGCCGCGTGGATTACCGACGCGATGCGGACGATGCTCTGCACGCCCTGTACGCTCACGCCAGGCTGGCGCAGTGTTTTCTCATGCGAGCCCAGGCACTGACCACAACCGTTGATCGCCGACACCGCGAGCGACGCGGCCTCGAACGCGACCTTCTCGACACCGGGGTTGGCCATCACGTTCATGCGCAGGCTCGCACGCAGGGTTTCGTATTCCTTGTTCGCGACCAAATGGGTGAAGCGGTAATAGACGTTGGTCATGCCCATGATCGCTGCGGCAGCGCGCACGCCGTCAAGTTCAGTCGGATCGAGTTGTTCGGCTGCGAAGACCTCGACCACGCGGGTCAGCGGAAGGTGGCGCGAAGCAATCGCCAAGGCGAGTGCAGCCGCGCCGATTTGCTTCGCCGTTAAACCCGGCGCCGCCTTCGTCGAGCACGGAATCGAGGTTCAGGAGCAGCGGACTGCTACCCTCGGCACCGTGGTGCCACTCAATCCTCGGTACAGGCCATAGATGTCCTGTCCCCCTCGATCACGCAAGGTCGAAGCGATCAAGGCTCATCACCTTGTTCCAGGCCGCCACGAAATCACGTACGAATACCTGTTGCGAGTCGCTGCTCGCATAGACTTCGGCGAGGGCGCGCAACTGGGAGTTCGAACCGAACACGAGATCCACGATCGTGCCCGTGAGCCTGAGTTCGCCGGTCATACGGTCGCGCCCTTCGAGTACGAATTCGGTGTCGGCAGACTTCTGCCACTTCGTGTTCATGTCAAGTAGGTTGACGAAGAAGTCATTCGCTAGCTCATCGGTGCGTTGGGTGAAGACACCGTGCTTGGCGTGGCCGACGTTCGCGCCCAGGGAACGAAGACCGCCGATCAGCACCGTCATCTCGGGCGCGGTCAGCGTCAGCAGGTTCGCCTTGTCCATGAGCAACTCGGCCACGTGGCTTTCCTGCCCCTTGCGAACGTAGTTGCGGAACCCGTCCGCCGTCGGCTCGAGTACGGCGAACGAATGCACATCGGTCTGTTCCTGCGAGGCATCGGTGCGACCCGGCGAGAAGGGCACCCGCACGTCGTGGCCGGCTTTCTTTGCTGCAGCCTCGACCGCCGCGCAGCCGCCCAGCACGATCAAGTCGGCCAGCGAGACCTTTTTGCCACCGGATTGCGCACTATTGAACGCATTCTGGATGGCTTCCAGCGTGGACAGCACCTTCACCAGTTCGGCCGGCTGGTTGACCTCCCAGTCCTTTTGCGGTGCCAGGCGAATCCGCGCGCCGTTCGCGCCGCCGCGTTTGTCGCTGCCACGGAAAGTCGAGGCCGAAGCCCACGCGGTCGTGACCAGTTGCGAGATGGTCAGACCGCACGCAAGGATATCGGCCTTCAGCGCGGCAATGTCCTGCGCGTCGATCAACGGATGATCCACGGCCGGAACCGGGTCCTGCCAGAGCAGTTCTTCTTTCGGTACGAGCTTGCCGAGATAGCGGGCGCGCGGGCCCATGTCGCGGTGGGTCAGCTTGAACCATGCGTGGGCGAAGGCCTCCGCGAATTCCTGCGGGTTCTCCATGTAACGGCGCGAGATTTTCTCGTAAGCCGGATCCATGCGCATGGCCATGTCGGCCGTGGTCATCATTGGAGCGTGACGCTTGGACGGATCGTGTGCGTCCGGAACGGTGCCGTCGCCCGTGGCGCCTACGGGCTTCCACTGCTGAGCGCCTGCCGGGCTCTTGGTCAGCTCCCACTTGTAGCCGAACAGGTTCTCGAAGTAACCGTTGTCCCACTTGATCGGGTTCTTGGTCCAAGCACCCTCAAGGCCGCTGGTGAACGCATGCACGCCGTGGCCGGTTTCAAACGTATTGATCCAGCCAAGGCCCATATGCTCGATTTCGGAAGCCTCGGGTTCCTTGCCGATGTGCTTCACATCGACGGCGCCATGGCATTTGCCGAAGGTGTGGCCACCGGCGGTAAGCGCCACGGTCTCCTCGTCGTTCATGGCCATGCGTGCGAAAGTCTCGCGAATATCGCGCGCCGAACCGAGCGGGTCGGGATTGCCATTCGGGCCTTCCGGATTCACATAGATCAAGCCCATCTGCACGGCGGCGAGCGGGTTTTCCAGATCACGGTCGCCGGCGTAGCGCTTGTCGCCCAGCCACTCGTCTTCCGGACCCCAGTAGATATCGGTCGGCTCCCAGACATCCGGGCGGCCACCGCCAAAACCAAACGTCTTGAACCCCATCGACTCCATCGCGATGTTGCCGGCAAGGATGAATAGGTCTGCCCAGGAGAGCTTGCGGCCGTACTTCGCCTTGATCGGCCAGAGCAACCGACGCGCCTTGTCCAGATTGCCGTTGTCTGGCCAGCTATTGAGCGGCGCGAAGCGCTGCTCGCCACTGCCGCTGCCGCCGCGACCATCGGATATGCGGTACGTGCCCGCAGCATGCCAGGCCATGCGGACGAAGAACGGTCCGTAGTGGCCGTAATCTGCGGGCCACCAGATCTGCGAGTCCGTCATCAGGGCATGCAGATCCTTGACCACCGCGTCCAAATCGAGGGTCTTGAATTCCTCGGCGTAGTTGAAGTCCTCGCCCATGGGATTGGACAGTGAGGATTGCTGGTGCAGGATTTTCAAGTTCAGCTGTTCGGGCCACCAGCCTGCGTTGGTCGCGGCGCTTGACATAGTGTGGCTGCGGACGCCGCCTGAGAACGGGCACTTCGATTCGGTTGACATGGTTGTTTCCTTTAGGGTTTGTACTTGGCCGCGCAACCGAGCCTAGCGCACCAGCCTTGATAGGTAAAATTGATTTATATTATGATTTCGATAGTAATTATATATCACAGACCCGGATCCACAGCTCCGACCTGGATTATTGGCTCCGCAAACTGAGGTCGAACGCACATGTGAAGCGCTGTTTTGTCGAGTATCTGCTCGATATCGCGTTTGGCATCGATGAACCCATCCTGGGGGCGCATTAATTGATTTCACAAATGAATAGCAGATATCATTTCGATAGTTTCAATCAATCATGTGATCCATGAACCTGCGCGACCTGCAGTACCTGATCGCCCTCGCCGACCACCGGCATTTCGGTCGTGCGGCCGCGGCGAGCTTCGTCAGCCAACCCACGCTGTCGACCCAGATCAGGAAACTCGAGGACGAACTCGGCGTGGCGCTGGTCGAACGCGCACCGCGCAAGGTGATGCTGACGCCGACTGGCCGCGACATCGCCGAACGCGCTCGACGCGTGCTGGCCGAGGTCGAGCAACTCAAGGAATCCGCGCGGCGTACGCGCGATCCGGAGGCCGGCAGCGTGCGGCTCGGCATCTTCCCCACACTCGGACCGTACCTGCTGCCGCACGTGGTGCCGAGGATCCGCGAGCGTTTCCCGCGGCTCGAATTGCTGCTGGTCGAGGAAAAGACCGAAGTCGTCCTGCGACAGTTGCACGAGGGCAAGCTCGATGTGGGCGTGCTCGCGCTGCCGCTGCACGATGAGCAATTGCACGTGGAATTCCTGTTCGAGGAGCCTTTCGTGCTCGCGGTTCCAAGGATGCATCCGTTGGCGCGTCGCAACGCGCTGTCGTTGCACGACCTGGCGCACGAGCGCCTGCTGTTGCTCGAGGACGGGCACTGCCTGCGCGACCAGGCGCTGGATGTGTGTACGCTCGCCGGCAGCGGCGAACGCAACGGTTTCCGCGCGACCAGCCTGGAAACCCTGCGGCAGATGGTCGCGGCGAACGTCGGCATCACCCTGCTGCCGACGCTGTCGATCAAGCCGCCAGTCGCGCGTTCGGACGACATCCATCTGCTGCGTTTCCGCGACTCGCATCCGAGCCGGCGCATCGGCATGGTGTGGCGGCGCAGCTCGGCGATGGCGGGCTTCCTGCCCAAGCTCGCGGATGTTTTCCGCAGCCTGCCGAAGTCCTTGCTGAAGCCCGATGCGGTCGCGGCAACGCCGACGAAGCATGCAGCCACGAAACCCGTCGTTGCGAAACGTGCAAGCAAGCGCTGAGGCGTTTCGCACTGCAATGCAGCATCATATCTATCGCAGGCATCGCAACAATCAATTTCCCAACGTGCCGTGCGCGCGCTACGCTCGACGTGCCGACGTACAGGCACCACCGTCATTCCATTGCCACGAGGTGAACTCATGAGTCTCAAGGGCAGCAAAACCGAGGAAAACCTGAAGGCCGCGTTTGCCGGCGAATCGCAGGCCAACCGCCGCTATCTGTATTTCGCGCAGAAGGCCGATGTCGAGGGCTACAACGATGTCGCCGCGGTGTTCCGCTCGACCGCCGAAGGCGAAACTGGCCACGCGCACGGACACCTGGAATACCTGGAGGAAACCGGCGATCCCGCGACCGGCCTGCCGTTCGGCAGCACGTCGAACAACCTCAAGGCCGCGATCCACGGCGAAACCCACGAATACACCGACATGTATCCGGGCATGGCCAAGACCGCGCGCGATGAAGGTCACGATGAAATCGCCGACTGGTTCGAGACGCTCGCCAAGGCCGAACGTTCGCATGCGAATCGCTTCACCAAGGCGCTGAACGAGCTCGCCTGATCGATCAACGACATCGATCAACGACGCACGCGCGCAGGGACCAGCGATGAATGAATCCAGCCCTGCGCGCGAAGGCAGCCTCGATGCACCGACGCGGCATCCTCTCGAATGGAAAACGCCCGCGTTCTGGGAACAGGCCGCGCTGGATGCCGAACTCGAGCGCGTGTTCCATATCTGCCACGGCTGCCGGCGCTGCGTGAGCCTGTGCCAGGCGTTTCCGACCTTGTTCGACCTGGTCGATGCATCCACGACGATGGAGGCCGATGGCGTCGCGAAATCCGACTACGTGAAGGTCGTCGAGCAGTGCTACCTGTGCGACCTGTGCTACCAGACCAAGTGCCCGTACGTTCCACCGCATCCGTGGAATGTGGATTTCCCGCACCTGATGCTGCGCGCGAAAGCGGTCCGGCATCGCAATGGCGAGACCACCACCGCGGCGAAACTGCTGTCGAACACGCGCGCGATCGGCAGGCTCGCCAGCATCCCGATCGTCGTGGAAGCGGTGAACTGGGGCGGCCGCAATCCCGTGATGCGCGGTGCGATGGAGAAGACCCTCGGCGTGGACCGCGACGCGCAAGTGCCGCGCTACGACAGCCGCACCGCCCGCAAGCGCCTCAGGCACCTGCGCGAGGACGACGTCGCGGTTCCCGCCGGCCCAACCACCGGCAAGGTCGCGTTGTTCATCACCTGCTATGGCGACTACAACAATCCTCAGATGGTCGAAGACCTTGCCACCGTCCTGCGCCATAACGGCGTGCAGGTAAAATTGTTGAAGAAGGAAAGCTGTTGCGGCATGCCGAAGCTCGAGCTCGGGGACCTGGACAGCGTCGAGAAATACAAGAACGCGAACCTGCCGCTGCTTGCCGCCGCGGTCGACGATGGCTACGACCTGATCGCGCCGATCCCGTCGTGCGTGCTGATGTTCAAGCAGGAAATACCGCTGCTGTTCCCGGGCGATGCCGGCGTGATGAAAGTCAAGCGCGCGTTTTACGATCCATTCGAATACCTGATGCAACGGCACGCTGCCGGATTGTTCAAGACCGATTTCAAAAATGAACTCGGCAAGGTGGCATGGCAGGCCGCATGCCACCAGCGCGTGCAGAACATCGGCCCGAAGACGCGCGACGTGTTGAACCTGGTGCCGGGCACCGAAGTCGTCTCGATCGAGCGCTGCTCAGGCCACGACGGAACCTATGGGGTGAAGAAGGCGACCTATGCGAATGCGCGCAAGATCGCCAAACCGGTCGAAACGCGGGTGAAGAACGCGGCGCCGAACCATTTCACCAGCGACTGCGTGATGGCCGGCGCACACATCGCAAACGGATTGAATGATGGCACGATCGCCGAACATCCGATCAGCCTGATCCGCAAGGCTTACGGCATCTGAGGACTTCCATGCAAAAACTTCTCCGCGCCGACCTGCTGACGCTGGAAGCCTATTCCGCGCAACGCAACGAGGTGCGCAAAACCGCACTCGCGCACAAGCGCATGCGCACGTTGCATCTGGGCGCGCACATGACGGTGTTGTTCGAGGATCGGATCACCGTGCAGGCGCAGGTGCAGGAAATGCTGCGGATCGAGCGCATCTTCGAAGCCTCCGGCATTCAGGACGAACTCGATGCCTACAATCCGCTGATTCCCAATGGCACGGACCTCAAGGCCACACTGCTGATCGAATACGCCGATCCGCTCGAGCGCGCGACCGCGTTGGCCCGGTTGCGCGGCATAGAACGCGCGTTTTTCGCCGAAGTGTCCGGCCATGGCCGTGCATCGCTGCATGCAGACGAGGATCTGGACCGCAGCGACGACGACAAGACCTCGGCCGTGCATTTCCTGCGTTTCGAGTTTGCGACGGACGCGATCGCCGCGCTCAAGTCAGGCGCCGCGCTGCAGTTCGGCATCGACGATCAGCGCATGCCGCTGCGGGTCGAAGCCAGCGGTTCGTTGCGCGCCGCGCTGCTGGCCGATTTCGACTGAACCGGCTTTTCTTTAGACTATGCCCGCATGACGCGCTGGTTATGGATCCTGTTGGTCGTTGCGCTGCTGGGCTGGTGGTTTTCGCCACCGATCCACAGCGCGCGTGCGCGTGCGCCCGGCATGCTCGTGGCCGAAGCACCGGACCAGCGCGACCTCGACCACGCCGCCACATTCCAGGACAAGGATTTCACCATCACGCCGCTGGCGGATTTCAGCCTCACCGCGCGCGTGCTGTCGCGTACGGACTACAGCTTCGACCGGCAGTCGTCGATCTCGCCGACCGACCTCGCGCTGGGCTGGGGCCGGATGTCGGACAGCGCGGTGCTGGCAGGACTCGATATCAGCCAGTCTGGCCGCTGGTACTTCTACCACTGGAGTACCGACACACCGCCGATTCCGAAGGACGAAATCATCCGCTCCAGCGCGAACATGCACATGCTCCCTGCCGACGACACCGTGCGCTGGGAGCTCAAGCAGGTGCGGCCCGGCGACGTGGTCCATCTGGAAGGCCAGCTCATCGAGGCCCGTCGCAGCGACGGCAGCGTGTGGCGCAGTTCGATGACCCGCGACGACAGCGGCGACGGCGCCTGCGAAGTGGTGTACGTGCGTAGCCTGGTGGTGATGTGAACATTTTTGAACATCGACCGAGTTAGCATGCGCGTCCGCTATTCACGGGTCGCACCATGACGCGCGCCGCCATTCCCCCACTGCTGCTCACGATCCTGCTCGCACTCGCGTTCGTGCTGCCGTTCCAGGGCACGCGCCATCTGTGGGGCACGGACGAAGGCCGCTATAGCGCGGTCGCGATGGAGATGCTCGATTCCGGCGACTGGCTGATGCCCCACCGGCATCCCGACTACCCGCATTATTCC
>JANXZP010000179.1 GCA_025355485.1 Pseudomonadota bacterium | reverse complement strand
CAACATTTCCGATGTGCTGAACATGACCATCGAGGATGCGCTGAAGCTCTTCGATCCGGTGCCATCGATCGCGCGCAAGCTCGAAACGCTCGTCGACGTGGGCCTGAGCTACATCAAGCTCGGCCAGTCTGCGACGACGCTGTCCGGCGGCGAAGCGCAGCGCGTGAAGCTGTCGAAGGAACTCTCGCGCCGCGATACAGGCCGCACGTTGTACCTGCTCGACGAGCCGACCACCGGCCTGCACTTCCACGACATCGAACACCTGCTGATGGTACTGCACCGCCTGCGCGATGACGGCAATACGATCGTCGTGATCGAGCATAACCTCGACGTGATCAAGACCGCCGACTGGGTCATCGATCTCGGCCCCGAAGGCGGCCATCGTGGCGGACAGATCATCGCGACCGGCACACCCGAAGAAATCGCCGCGAATCCTGTCTCGCACACCGGGCGTTTCCTCGCGCCGCACCTGCTTTCATCGCGCCTGGTTTCGCCCAGTGAAAACGAGCCGCGCAAAGGCAGGCCGCGCCACGGCGAGGCGCACAAGCCGATGCGTCGACGGAAGACCGGGACATGAGAGCCTCCGACACCACGCACGCGTTGCCACCATGCTCGAATTCGAGCGTGATATTCCGCACCGAACTCGCGGTGCGCTGGGGCGACCTCGACGCGTTCAACCACGTCAACAACACAAATTACCTGCGTTACCTTGAGGAAGCGCGACTGCGCTGGCTGACGACGCTCGATGGTCCATGGATGGATGATCACATCGCGCCGGTCCTGGCGTCCGCGCTGGTGAATTTCAGGCGGCCGATCGCGTGGCCGGAGGATGTCGTCGTCGAACTGTTCGTCGATCGCATCGGCAGCACCAGCTTCACCCTCGGCCATCGCATCCTGTCCGCGAAGGACACCTCGGTGCGGTACAGCGACGGCCACGTGGTGATGGTGTGGTTCGACAGCCGCACGCAGAAGTCGGCTGCGTTGCCGGACTGCGTCCGCGCCGCTTGCACTGCCGCATGAACTCCTCCACTTGCGAAGGCAGGGGGAGGTTGGAGGGGGTGCTTCAGTGCGTCGTTACGGCCGGCGCTTCGGCACTGACCACCGCGATTACATCCATCACGCTGCCATCGGCGAAATGCAGCCGGAAACGCACGCTGTCGCCGATCTTCAATACGCGCTTCGGCTGCATCAGCATCAGGTGCAATCCGCCCGGCTCGAAGCGCAGGTCGCCGCCAGCCGGAATCGATTGATCGCCGGCAGGACGCATCGTGCTGACGCCATTGACGATCATCGTCTTGTGCAATTCGACCATGCCGAATACATCGCTCTGCGCGGATATGAATCGCTGCGGAGTCTTGCCGTCGTTGTGCAAGTCCATATAGCCGGCCAGCATCGTCGCCCCCGGCGGCGCGGCACGTACCCACGCGGATTCCACGCGCACGGACTTGTTCAACACGATGATCTGCTGGCTCCGCGGCGGGCTCATCGGTATCCGCATCTGCGACGCGGTGGCGACGTCCATGCAGGTCATGATCGCTAAGGTTGCCAATGCAATGGCGGCGGGTCGATGGCGCAGGTTCGGAGTTCCCATGCGTGGATTTTAGCGCGCTGCGACGATCATGCGTTATCGTAGGTCATCGCCATCGGGAGCAAGCCATGATCGAACAGCACAAGCACGGTTCCATCCTCGAGATCCGCCTCGCACGACCGCCGGTCAATGCGCTCAATCCCGACCTGATGCTGGCCCTGCGCGATGCGTTCGAGGCTGCGCCGAAGGACGGCGCGCGCGGCATCGTGCTGTCGGGCGGACCGAATGTCTTCTCCGGCGGACTGGACGTGCCGCACTTGATGGGACTGGATGCCGGCGATCTGAAAGCCGCATGGCGCGGATTTTTCGACGCCGCGATCGCAATTGCGAAATCGCCGGTTCCGGTGGTCGCTGCGATCGCGGGCCATGCGCCGGCCGGCGGCTGCGTGCTCGCGTTGTGCTGCGACTACCGCATCATGGCGCGCTCGCCCGATCCGGCCAAACCGTTCCGGATCGGACTCAATGAAGTGCAGGTCGGACTCGCCGTACCCGAAGGCATCCAGCACCTGCTACAGCGCACGGTCGGCATGCGTCGCGCCGAACGCCTGCTGGTCGCGGGCATGATGCCGAGCGCACGACGCGCGTTCGCGATGGGCCTGGTGGACCAGCTCGCCGACCTCGGCCAGGTCGTACCGCGTGCGATCGCGTGGTTGAATGAATTGATCGCGCTGCCCTCGACTCCGATGCTCTCCACCCGCGCACTCGCGCGTGCCGATGTCGCCGATGCGCTCACCGATCCCAAGCGCGTGGATCTCGACAGCTTCCTCGACGCATGGAACCAGCCCGATACGCAGGACGCGTTGAAGGCGTTGGTGGCGCGGCTTCGCAAGTAAGTCCGCTTTCGGCACTTGCCACCATTCAAGGTGTCAGTGGGATTGCCGGCAATCCAGTTCACGATGCGCCTACGTCCATCAGTATCTTCACTCGATGGAGCAAGCATGTAGCCTGCCTACATGATCTTGCATGCCGACACTGCGCCGGCATGCAATTCATTTTGGAGCCTGATGCCACTCAGGTGATCGGAACATACTCGATCGCACCGGTGTCGCCGTCGTAAATCATGTCAACCGGGAACCAATATATCTGCTCGTCACCATAGTCGTCGTAATAGGCGTAGCCGATATAGGTCGTGCCCACATATTCGTACTGGACGGAAGTGAGGTGCTCGGCACCCTGCAAGCCATCGGCCCGTGCCATCTTCTGGCTGCTCTTGTACTTCTTGACCGGCAGGTCGCCCTTCTTGGCGTGCTTGGCATGCAGGCCGACGATCTTGCCATCCTTGACCTCAACTGACGCCGTAACGTCACCCTTCTGATCGATTGCATGGCGGCCATTCGTTTTGATTTTATCGCCCAGCAGCTGCTTTCCGTTCTGATGGTGGGCTTTTTTCTGGTGAGCGTTTTGAGAGTTGCCATTGCCTGGCTTGCCTTCGGGCTTCGCCGCAAAAGTTGCGCCGGCGAATGCGTACAGACCTGCTACAGCGAAGAGGAAAGAGAGAAGACGGTAATTACGAATCATGCGTGGCCTCCGGTTTTGAATTTGCAATGAATGATTGCGGCACTGTTGCTGCTTGTTTACCCGCCTGCGGCGCGGTAGCCGTAGAGAGACGGTCAGTGTTGGTAGTAGAAGTCACCGCGGCAATCGCCGCTGACCCAAAGGCCGCGATCGTCCGAGCCCCAGCTCTGGCCTTCGACACAATCGCCAGAGCGCGACCGGCTCAATAAGAGCTGGTGGTTGGGTTCAGTATGACAATAGGTGCGGCCATTGCCGGTGGAATCGCATTGGACGACTTGACCGGAGTAGTACGCAGAGCGGCTATCGCCATTGCTGTAGGTATTGCCAATGCTGTAGCCCGTACCGACAGCGTAAGGAGCGCGGTCGCTATAACCAGCGCCGTAGCCAGTGCCAACGCTGTACACGGAGTGGTCGCTGTAACCAGCGCCATAGCCAGTGCCGACGCCGTATGCGGAGCGGTCGCTGTAGCCAGTGCTGTAGCCTGTGCCGACGCCGTAAACAGAGCGGTCGCTGTAGCCAGTGCGGACGCCGTAAGCGGAGCGGCCGCTGTAGCCAGTGCTGTAGCCAGTGCCGACGCCGTACGCGGAGCGGTCGCTGTAGCCAGTGCTGTAGCCTGTGCCGACGCCGTAAGCGGAGCGGTCGCTGTAGCCAGTGCTGCCATAGCGGCCATCGTGATAACGATAGTCACGCCCCGAGCTGATCGCGAAGTCCGCGCGACAACCATTGCTCACCCAAATACCGCGATCGTTGGAGCCCCATGTACGTCCCTCGATGCAGGCACTATGCGAGATCTGGCGCGCGATCCGTACTCCACCCCGCGCGTCTGCACGACACCAGATGCGACGCGAGTTGGTGGATTCGCAGCGCAGAGTCCGCGAATGCCCATAGCCGCTATCGTGCCCGTAGTCCGATCTCACGTAACTTTGTGCAGACGCCTGGCCCACTGCCAATGCGGCAACTGCCGTAGCCACTGCCATGGTGATCCAGCGTAATTGATTGCTCATTGCGGAACTCCTGGTAACACAAGCGACGAGCGACAATTCGCTGTCCGGATTGACTATAGGCCCGGCATCTGAACCCCACGGCAACCCAATACGAAATGGTTTTTGATAGGGGTGAAGCGTTCAGATACTGCGTCGTCTACACCGCTGAGGACGTCGCACTTTTCTTTCGCGACGTAGCGGCGTCCTTGCGCTTCGGCCGTGGCGATGCCGCACTCTGGCTTCGCGGCCTCGACCATCGCTTCAGGCTCGGCAGCACGCAATTCCTGATTGAACGCGGAAGCGCGAATCGCCTTCCGGCTGGCATGCGCATCGGCCATCACCCATTCGCCCCCGCTCCCCGCTACACTTGCCCGGCTGCCGTAGACTGCTGCATCGCGGTTTTCCAGGGGAAGGAAATTGTCGACTGTTCCGGCCAGAACAAGCTCGCCGCAGGCGTTCGATGAAGACGCCTGGGACGACCTGCTGAACTACATCGAGGAACGCCGGGTCATCCCGATCATCGGGCCCGACCTGCTGCGCGTGCAGACCGACACCGGCCTGCGTCCGTTGTACGACTGGCTGGCGGAGAAACTCGCCTCGCGATTGTCGGTGGACATCGTCGGGCTGCCGCGGCCGCTCACGCTCAACGACGTGTTGTGCTGCTACCTAGGACAACACGGCCGGCGCGAAGAGGTCTACACGCGCCTGCGCTCGATCCTGCGCGAGGTGACGTTCGAGCCGCCGCTGGCGTTGCGCCAGCTCGCACAGATCACCGATTTCGATCTGTTCGTCACCACCACGTTCGATCCGCTGCTCGAGCAGGCGATCAACCTCGAACGCCACGGTGGCCAGCCATCAACCGAAGTCATCGCCTACGCGCCGAATCGCGTCGCCGACCTGCCGGTCGAGCGCAGCCAGTCGCAGCGCACCGTCGTCTATCACTTGCTCGGCCGGCTGTCCGCGTCGCCGACCTACGTGGTCTCCGACGAGGACATGCTGGAGTTCATCTGTGCGTTGCAGTCCGAACACCTCACTCCCGAAAAACTTTTCCACGAACTCGAGCACAACCACCTGCTGCTGATCGGCAGCGATTTCTCCAACTGGCTGGCGCGGCTGTTTTTGCGCATGGCCAAGCGCAGGCGGCTGTCCGACCCGCGCGATGTCAGCGAAGTATTCGCCGACGACCACACCATGCAGGACGAGCGATTGGTGTCGTTCCTGCAACAGGTCAGCGTGCGCACGCGGGTCTATGGCGGCGCGGAGGCTTTCGTCGCCGAACTGCATGCGCGATGGACCGCTCGCCAGCGTCCGGCACTTCCATCGAACGGTGCGAGTTCTCCGCAGCGCTTCCTGCCGCCGGCGCGCGAGATGCCCGAGAACGCGATCTTCATCAGCTACGCGCGCGAAGACCTGCCCGCCGTGCAGCGCCTCAAGGCCGCAATGGACGCCGCCGGACTGACGACGTGGTTCGACCTCGACCGGCTCGAAGGCGGCGACGATTACGACCGCAAGATCCGCGCGAACATCGGACGCTGCAGTTTCTTCCTGCCGGTGATTTCTGCGACCACGCAACGTCGGCATGAAGCCTACTTCCGCCGCGAATGGAGTTACGCGGTCGATCGCGCGCGCAACATCGCCGACGGCGGCAAGTTCATCCTGCCGGTGTGCATCGACGACACCCCGGAATCCGAGGCGCTGGTGCCCGAGCAATTCAAGTCGCTACACATCGTCCGGATTCCCGGCGGCGAACCACCGCCGGAATTCCTGCGCCGGCTCCAGGATCTTTTCAGCGGGAGCCGCCCATGAACGACGCGACCAACACCGGCAAACTGGCTGCGGTCACGATCGATCCGCAAAACCCATGGCTTGGCCTGTTCTCGTATTCCGAGGAAACGCTCGCATATTTCCACGGCCGTGACGAGGAAACCGGCGAACTCTGCCGCCGCGTGCAACGCAAATTGCTGACGGTGCTGTTCGGCCAGTCCGGACTCGGCAAGACCTCGTTGTTGCGCGCCGGCATCGTGCCGCGATTGCGCGCCGAAGGTTTTTGTCCGGTGTACGTGCGCATCGACTACGCGCCGCAATCGCCGACCCCCTCCGAACAGATCAAGCAGGCGATCATGAAGGCCGCGTCGGTTGCCGGCGCCTGGACCCGGCCGGGTACCGCCATCGAGGGCGAATCGCTGTGGGAGTTCATGCACCATCGCGACGACCTGTTGCGCGATGCCGATGGGCGCGTGCTGATGCCGCTGCTGATCTTCGACCAGTTCGAGGAGATCTTCACGCTCGGCCACGCCGACGACGCCGGGCGCCTGCGCGCCAAGCAATTCCTCGAAGACCTCGCCGACCTCGCCGAGAACCGTCCGCCTGCCGCGCTGGAAGCGCGCATCGAAAACGACGACAACGCCGCCGAAGATTTCGATTTCGCGCGCGCCGATTACCGCGTCCTGATCGCGCTGCGCGAGGATTATCTTGCGCACCTGGAAGGCGTGAAAACGATCATGCCATCGATCACCCAGAACCGGATGCGGCTCGCGCGCATGACCGGCGCGCAGGCACTCAGCGCCGTCGTGAAGCCCGGCGGCAAACTGGTGTCGCAGGAAGTGGCCGAGTCGATCGTGCGGTTCGTTGCCGGCGGTTCGGAACTTGCGAACGCGGAAATCGAACCCTCGTTGCTCAGTCTGGTCTGCCGCGAACTCAACACGGTTCGCCAGACGCAGGGACGCGCGGAGATTTCCGCCGACCTGCTCGCGGGATCGCGCGACACCATCCTCAGCGAGTTCTACGAACGCACGCTCGCCGACCAGCCTGCCGGCGTGCGGCGGGTGATCGAGGACGAACTGCTGACCGAGTCCGGCTATCGCGAAAGCCTCGCCGAGGAACGCGTCATCAAGGCGCTCGCCGCCGTGGGCGCCGCGCCGGATGCGCTGGCGACGCTGGTCGATCGTCGCCTGTTGCGCATCGAGGAACGGCTCGACATGCGGCGCGTGGAACTCACCCACGACGTGCTGTGCAGCGTCGTACTCGCCAGTCGCAACCTGCGGCAAGAGCGCGAGGCGCGTGATGCCGCGCAGGCCCAGCTCGCCGCACAGCAGGAACGCGAAGCCGCCACCCACCGCGCGCTGGTACGCGCACGCATGGTCGCGAGCGTGTGCGCGGTGTTGATGTTGATAGCTGTCGCCAGCGCCGCGTTCGGCCTGATCAGCATGCGCCGTGCGCGTACCGCCGATGCCGCCGCGCAAAAAGCGCGCGGCGATGCCGAAAAACTGGTCGGCTTTTTGATCGAGGATTTCTACGCCGAGCTCGCGCCGACCGGCCGGCTCGACACGCTGGGCAAGCTGGCGAAAAAGACCGTCGGTTACTACGACGGCTTGCCGGCGCAATTGGTGACGCCGAAGACCGAGGCCTATCGCGCGATGGCGCTGCTGCGCGAAGGCGAGGCGCAGAACGGCAGCGGCGCGCTCGATGACGCCCGAAAGAACTTCACCACGGCGCTCAATGTGTTCCAGAAGCAGTACGACGCCGGTGACCACGGCGACGCGGTAACCATCGGCCTGGCCCTGGCGAATTACGACCTGGGCACCAGCGGCAACACCGGCGGCGGCGGCCGTAGCGACGCGCAATTGCTAGGCCGGGCGGCGGACTTGTTGCGCCCTCTGGCGCATTCGCCCAGCGGGTCGCGGCAGGCCAAGCTGATCTACGCGAACACGCTCAACATCCTGAGCCACACCCAGCCCGACAAGACCCAGTCCGTGGCTACCTGCGAAGATGCGCGTGGAGTTCTAAAGGGCCTGGGTGCGCTGGATCTGACCGATCTCGATGCAGCTGCCTCGTACGCCGATACCGCCGATTCCGAGGCGCGGCACCTGCTGGATCTGGATCGCGTCGTGGACGCGCAAAAACTCGAACAACAAGTCTTCGATCTGGCCGAGAAGGTGCTGGTCCAACGCCCCAACGATCTGCATTCGCTGGCCAACCGCGCTTACGCCGCGCAACTGCTGGGCGCGCTGTCCTTGCGCAAGCACGACCCGGTGGCTGCAGCGAACTACGCGAACCGCGCCGCGCAGGCCGGCGAGGACCTGGTGCGTTTCAACCCGGCGGACCTGGCGTCCTGGCAGTTCTGGACCGGCGGCAAGGGCCAGTTGGCCGACGTGCAACTCGAACAGGGGCAGGTCGCGCAATCGATAGCCAGCATGCGCGACGAGCTGGCGCTGGCGCAGGATCCGCGCCGGCCATCCAGCCTGGGCCCGCTCCTTGCGAACCGGCGGGGCACGCTTGCGGTCCTGCAGGCCCGGGCAGGAGACACGGCAGCGGCAGGGAAATCGCTGCCGTCCTTCGTCCGCGATCTCAACGAATTGATCGCAACCTTTCCACCGGGCGATCCCCGGCGCGATCTCCTTGCCTCCGGCGAGCAGATGCTGCGCAGCCGCCTGCAATACTTCCAGGGCGATCGCGCGGGGGCCTTGGCCAACGCCACGGCAGCGGCCGACGCCATCGGCAAGGTCGCTGTTCCCGCGCAGAACCTGGGCGCGGTCACGCCGCGCGACAACCTGCTGCGCGCGGCCCTGCGCACTGCCACGTTCTCTGCATTGCAGCTGGGCCATGGCGCGCAGGCCGAGGCGCTGGCACGGCGCTGGCTGGCGGTGCCTGCCAACCCGGTATCCAACGCCGACCCACGCGATGAAACCTCGATCGCCCGCGCCGCCATCGCGCACGCGCTGGTGCTGCAATCGCGCGGCGCCGACGCGCAGGCCGCCGTGCAATCCGCGCTCGATTACTACAAGGCCGAGCAACAGGCCGGCGCGCAGGAAACATCATTCCGGTTTGGCTATGCCTACGCGCTCTATGTCAGCGCGCTCGCCGGGGATCCGGCTAAACGCAGCGCCACCTTGGCGATGGCGGCCAAGGTGCTCGATGGCGCATCGGAAGAAGCGAAGAAACTCGCCGACCTGCGCGAAGTCGCCGATCTGATCGCCACCGCGCGTGCGGGCAAGCAAGGCTGACGAAGCTATGGACCCGTCGCGACCGGTCGCGACGGCTCGCTGATACAGCCGCTCCAC
>JANXZP010000158.1 GCA_025355485.1 Pseudomonadota bacterium | reverse complement strand
CGTGGCCCGCGCCCCAGAACGGCGACAGCGGATTGCCGCTTTGTCCGCCTGGCATCTCGATGATGCCGTCGGCTTCGTGGCCTGGCGACACCACCATGCGTTCGGATGCGCCGAAGTCCGGTGCTGCGACGCGCGGCATGTTCGAATCGCCGGGCAACGTGTCGGCAGGCATGCACAGGAAACGTTTGATGAACGATGGCATCGCACCGGCGAGCGGATGGCAGATGGCCGCGGTGTTGCGTTCGCCCCAGCGGCGTTGCGCGAGTGAACCGATTTTCTCGAGTTTGAAATCCGCATCGTGTGCGGCTTCGACCAGCAGCTTGTCCCAGGTGTCGAACTTGCGCGGCAACAGGTTGAGTGGACGTTGCGTCACGAGTTGCCAAGCGACGCCTTCGAGCTGATCGAGATTTGGCATCGTGAAGTCCTTGCCGAGCGCGACTTCCGCCGGCGCCATCAATCCCTGCTGGATGCGATCGAGCACCGCGAGCCGCCACGCACGCACGATCCGATAGCTCACCGCATCGGCGGACGCGCGCGCGTCCCACTGTCGCGTCGCGGCTTCGATGCGCTGGAGCACAGGATCGTTGGATGACTGTACCAGCACGCGCAACTGCTCCCACCAGCGTTCGAGGAACAGCGTGCGAACGTCGAGCTGGATTGCGAGCAGGTCCTTTTCGGTGAACTGATTCTTCGCGAACAGGTCGTCGCGGATCTTTTTCGCGCGTGCGCCGAGGGCGTAGCCGGAGTCGCCGATGATGGCGAGGTCGGTGCCGTCGGTGACGCGATTGTTGGCGGTCCAGAGACGATTGGATGGTGGATTGAGAATTGTGGGATTAGCGTTCGCCCACTCAGTTCCTCCCCCCATTCCCCACGAAATGCATCCATCGGGTTTCGGCGGCAGCAATAACGTTTCTGGAGAAGCGTTTCCCGGACGGGTGGGAGCATGAATCTCAAGCGCTAAAAATCTTGCGGGCAACGTTCGCTCGCAACGCTGACCGGAAAAGTCCGCCGGTATGCGCCCGGCGATAGTCCATGCAGCACGTCCACTTTGATCGGCGATCAGCATGTTTTGCGCCGGAATCCCCGCATGATTCATGACATGTATCCCGGACTCATTGTCATGGGCAAAGGCCATGTCCATCGACCCCAGCGTCAATCCGCCGGGAAAGTGTGCAGTCCAGGCAAGCGACAGTTTGGCGTTTGCCCCTGCCACGACAGGCATCCGTGTCCCTTCCGGTCGTTCGACAACTTTCAAGTGGAATGGTGATTCACCCTTGACGAGGATCGTTTCCACGAAAGTCTGTTCGAGCTTCTTATTTCGACCGCATTCGGAGTCGCGCTTGGGATCGCAGTCCTCCACCCAATCCGCCCAGTCCCCATAGCTGTTGGTGAATCCCCAAGCCACATGCGTGTTGCTGCCCACGATCACGCCGGGCACACCGGGCAAGGTGAAGCCGCTGACATCGACTTTGCCGTCGACAGCCCGCGCATCCGCGTACAGCAATCGCGCACGGAACCAGATGTCCGGTACGCGCAGGCCGAGGTGCATGTCGTCGGCGACGATGGCGCGGCCGTCTTTCGTAAGCGCACCGGCGACCGCGAAATTGTTGCTGCCGGGCGCGTTCGGGTCGACGTACGGCGGACTGCCGCCGATGCCTGGCGCGGGCAATTTGCGTAGATCAAGCGTCGCTGCATCGGGCAGCGCAACATTGCCGCGCGCCGATCCTTCGAGCGGCGCATCCCATTCGGTGCCGTCGGCGCTCATCAGTCGATACAACGCGGGTGGCACGACTTGCTTGATCCGCCACAGCGCGAGTTCGCGTTCGTTTGTTCCGCCCTGCAGGTCGAAGAACATCGTATCGCCGGCAAGTATCGTGTCCTCGTAATGCCACGGCTCCGGCTTCGCGCCCAGCAACACATAAGGCCATGGCCGCACGCGCAGGTCGGCGAGCCCGGAATTGATGCCGTCGGTATAGGCCTTCAGCAGCGGCAGCTTGTCGCCCGTGTCCGCGAGCAGGTTGTCGAGCGCACGCGCACGCAGCCGGTGCACGCGATGCTGCTTGTCGACATCGAGCGCGATCTTGCCGAACAGCTCGGACAATTCGCCAGCAGCCGAGCGCCGCAGCAGATCCATTTCGAAGAAGCGCTCCTGCGCATGCGCGTAACCGAGCGCACGCATCGCATCGGTTTCGTTCGTGGCATGGATCGTGACCACGCCGAGTGCATCGCGCTCGATATCGACGGGTGCGGACAGGCCCGGCATCGCGATCTCGCCGTCGAGCGTCGCGAGGCTGCCGTGCAGCAGCCACCAGCCGGTCGCAAAGGCCAGGACGATCAGGATCAGCAATGCGATCGCGCCGCGCTTGAGCCATCGAATCATGCACATTCTCCGGTCGAGCCGCGAGCTTAGCCGATGTCACTTGCCTGCGGCGCCCGAATGCTGCACGATCGCACCATGCATTCCGTCGCCCGCCAGCCCAGCCATAACCTCGCCGCGCACAACAGCTGCGCGTGCGCTGCGAACAATAATTCGAACAATAACGCCAACCTCCAGCAGGCCGGCGATTAGTACGTAGAACACACGTTATCGATCCCAGGGCCTGCACTGCGAAGTGCGGGCCTTTTTGTTTTTCACGCGTTCAATCTCAATCAAGGAATCAGAACCATGTGCTCAATCCTCGGCATCTTCGGCCTGCAACCGGGCGACGACCTCCCCGCCCTGCGACGGCAGGCATTGGAACTCTCGCAGCGCCAGCGCCATCGCGGTCCGGACTGGAGCGGCGTGCATGCCGACGAGTCCGCGATCCTGGTCCACGAACGCCTCGCGATCGTCGATCCAGCGGGCGGTTCGCAGCCGCTACGTTCCGCTGACGGACGTCTCGTGCTCGCGGTCAACGGCGAGATCTACAACCACCGTGAGATCGAACAGAAACTCAGCGCGCCGTACGCATTCCAGACCGGATCCGATTGCGAGGTTATCAATGCGCTGTTCGCGCAACGCGACGACATCGGTGCGTGGCTGGGCGAACTCAACGGCATCTTCGCGTTCGCGTTGTGGGATCGTGAGAAGCAGCGCTACCTGGTCGCGCGCGACCCGATCGGCGTCTGTCCGTTGTACTGGGGTCACGACAGCCACGGCCGCGTCTGTGTCGCCTCGGAGATGAAAGCGATTGCGGGTATCTGCGCCGATGTCGCGCAATTCCCGCCGGGCCATTACTACGACAGCGTGCAAGGCGAACTGGTGCAGTAC
>JANXZP010000153.1 GCA_025355485.1 Pseudomonadota bacterium | reverse complement strand
AGCGCCCGCAGGCCGCGACCGGTTCCGGCATCGGCAGGCCGCAGCGCGCGCAGGCACTGCGGTTCCAGGGCAGTGCGCGCTGGCAGTCCACGCACAGGTCGTGGCCGCCGGCGCCGGCTTCGCCGCAGACCATGCAGCGCAGTGGCAGCAGCGTCCGGCCGAGGCGCGCGATCCAACCGTCAACTCGTATCGCTGCATTCTGGTTGACAGGCATCCGTACCGTTCCCAGACTGGCGTCCTGACACAGTGCCAGCCGCGAGACTTTCATGCCAGCGACCCTGCAACCATCCGGCTTCCAGAACGGCAACACGCCATCCCGCGACAGCGTGCGCGCGTTGTTCGACCTGCCCTTCACCGAATTGCTCTTCCGCGCGGCGAGCGTGCATCGCGAGCACTTCGATCCAACCGAGGTGCAGGTTTCGACCCTGCTGTCGGTCAAGACCGGCGGCTGCCCCGAAGATTGCGCGTATTGCCCGCAGGCCGCGCGCTACGCGACCGGGGTCAAGGCGCAGAAATTGATGACGACCGAAGCTGTGCTGGAAAAAGCGCGCGAAGCCAAGGCCGCCGGTGCGAGCCGCTTCTGCATGGGCGCGGCGTGGCGTTCGCCGAAGGATAGAGATGTCGCGAAAGTCGCCGAGATGGTGTCGGCGGTGAAGGCGCTGGGTCTGGAAACCTGCGCGACCCTGGGCATGCTCACCGGCAAGCAGGCCGATGCACTCAAGTGCGCGGGGCTCGACTATTACAACCACAATCTCGACACCGCCCCGGAGTTTTACGGCGAAATCATCCACACGCGCGAATTCCAGGATCGGCTCGATACGCTCGAACACGTGCGCGCCGCGGGCATGAAGACCTGTTGCGGCGGCATCGTCGGCATGGGCGAATCGCGCGACCAGCGCGCCGGATTGCTGCACGCGATCGCGGGCCTGCCAACGCATCCGGATTCGGTGCCGATCAACCGGCTCGTGCAAGTGCCCGGCACGCCGCTCAATGGCACCGCCGAAATCGATCCGTTCGAGTTCGTGCGTACGATTGCGGTCGCGCGGATCCTGATGCCGCGTTCGATGGTGCGATTGTCGGCCGGGCGCGAATCGATGTCGGACGAATTGCAGGCGCTGTGTTTCCTCGCGGGCGCGAATTCGATTTTCTACGGAGAAAAATTGCTGACCACCGGCAATCCGGACGTCGAACGCGACCAGGCATTGTTCGTGCGGCTTGGATTGCGACCTATGGAAATCGCAGCGACCGAAACCACGCCCACTACAACCATCCACGCCGACGTGCTGTTGCCCGCCGCAACGCCCGCCCGCGCCGCATGAAATCGTTCGCGGACATCCTGTCGGACAAGCGGTCGGCGTTGTCCGACCGACTCCTGGAAAGTGTGCGGCATGTCCCGCTTTCGCGGGAAGTTTCGGCGCCACCATCGCCCACGGAAGCGGATTGCGAGCCTGCCATGAGCGCGGTCATCGACAACACGAGCATCAACGACACGACTATCAACAGTCCGCGCGGTAATGGCCGGCTGAGCATCCACCAGCGCCTGCACGAAGCCGCGGTTCAGCGCGCCGAGCAGGATCTGGTGCGCCATCGCCGCGAGCTGACCCAACGCAAGGACGCGCGGGTACTGTCCGACGGGCAGCGGCTGCTCAATTTCAGCAGCAACGATTACCTGGGCCTGTCGCAGCATCCGGCGATGGTCAGCGCGATGCAGGTCGCGGCGCAGAATTGCGGCGTCGGCGCGGGGGCGTCGCACATGGTCTGCGGCCATCACGCCGAACACACCGCCCTAGAACGCACGATCGCCGACTGGCTGGGCTACCCGCGCGCGCTGCTGTTCGGCTCGGGTTACCTGGCCAATCTCGCGGTCGCGCAGGCGCTGTTGCGCGCGGGCGATGTGTGCCTGCAGGACAAGCTCAACCATGCAAGCCTGATCGATGGCGCAAGGCTCGCCCAGGCGCAACTCGTGCGCTATCCGCATGGCGCTGCATCCGCTGCGCGCCGGCAGGCAGAAGCGCATCCCGACGGCGCACTGTTGCTCGCGACCGACGGCGTGTTCAGCATGGATGGCGATGTCGCGCCGCTGGGCGAACTGGCTGCAGTCGCGCGCGATCATCGCGGCCTGCTCTATGTGGACGAGGCGCACGCGATTGGTGTGCTCGGCCCGCAAGGCCGCGGTAGCGCCGCCGCCGCCGGGCTTGGTCCGGCCGAAGCGCCGTTGCTGCTGGTCACCCTGGGCAAGGCGCTGGGCGGCTACGGCGCGGTGCTGGTCGGGCAGGCGGCAGTGATCGAACACATCGCGCAAACCGCGCGTCCGTACATCTATACGACCGCATTGCCGCCGGCGCTTGCGGTCGCATCGCTCGTGGCGGTGAAACTCGCGCGGCAGGACAACTGGCGGCGCGCGAAGCTCGCTTCGTTGATCGCGCGTTTCCGGCGCGGCGCGCTTGAATGCGGATTGCGCCTGCTCGATTCGGGCACGCCGATCCAGCCGCTGCCGGTCGGCAGCAATACGCTGGCGCTGCAAGCTGCGCGCGATCTCGAAGCGCGCGGATTCCTGGTCGCCGCGATCCGTCCGCCCAGCGTGCCCGAGGGCGGTGCAAGGCTGCGCATCACCTTGACCGTCTCGCATGAAAACCAGGACGTGGACGCGCTGCTCGATGCGATGGAGCCGCTGGCGCCGGCCTGGCGCAAGCACGCGCATAGCGAACCCGTTGCAATCGAGGGCGACGCACGCGAATCCAGCGTCGCGCTGACCTGAAGTGCGGATCGCGAGACGCGGCGACGGGCCGCCGCTGGTATTGATCCATGGTTGGGCGATGCATGCCGGATTGTTCGGCGCGCTGCTCGATCGCCTTGCCGCGCACCGTACCTTGCACCTCGTGGATCTGCCCGGGCATGGCCGCAGTCGCGACGATGCATCGCCGCTCGAGCTCGAGGGCTGCGTCGCCGCGATCGCTGCGCAGACGCCGCCCGCGCCATGGCTGGGCTGGTCATTGGGCGGATTGTTCGCGCTGCACGCCGCCGCGACGAGACCCGCGCAGGCCAATGCGCTGATCATGTTGTGTTCGACGCCGCGTTTCGTGCGCGCCGACGACTGGGCTTATGGAATGGACGCTGAAGTGTTCCGGAAATTCGGCGCGGATCTGGGTGGCGATTATCGCGGCACGCTGGGGCGCTTCCTCGCGCTGGAAACGCTGGGCTGCGAGCGCGCGGTCGCCGAGTTGCGCACGCTTCGCGCCGAAGCCTTCGCGCATGGCGAACCCGCGCTAGGAGCACTTGCGGACGGATTGAGCTTGCTGGAAACCTGCGATCTGCGCGCAGTGTTGCCGACGCTGCGCGTGGCTAGCCTGTGGATAGGTGCGCGTCGCGATCGACTGATCGATCATCGTGCGGTCGCCGCCGCCACCGCACTGACGCCGAACGCGCGCACCTTGCGCTTCGACACGGGCCACGCGCCGTTCCTGACCCACACCGATGCGCTGGCCGATGCGGTGCTCGCATTCCTCGATGAAACGACTCCCGATAACGCAATAGCCAATGACGCAACGCACAACGAGACGCGCGCATGAGCGGCATCGACGCCCCTCGCCTGCGCCGCGCATTCGGTCGTGCGGCCGAGGGCTACGAAACGGTTGCTGCCTTGCAACGCGAAGTCGCATCCCGATTGCTCGAACAACTCGATGCGATCGGCCAACGCGAACCCGCGCGCGTGTTCGATCTGGGCTGCGGGCCGGGCGGTGCGACGCGGGCGATCCACAAACAATGGCCGAAGGCGCAGGTACTCGCGGTGGATTTCGCGCTGCCGATGCTGCGCCAGATTGCCACGCGAAAAGAGTGGTGGCGACCGACGCGACGTGCGGTGCAGCCGATCTGCGCGGATGTCGCGGAACTGCCGTTCGTCGATGGCAGTGCCGATCTGCTGTTTTCTAGTCTGTGCCTGCAATGGATCGCCGACCTGCCGCGCGCGCTGACCGGATTCCGCCGCGTACTGCGCCCGGGCGGATTGCTGTTGTTCTCGACGTTCGGCCCCGACACGCTGGGCGAATTGCGCGATGCGTTCCAGCTCGCCGATGCGGGCGATCCGGTCACCCCGTTCGCGCACATCCAGCAGGTCGGCGATTCGCTACAGGCGGCGGGCTTCCGCGATCCGGTGTTGCATCGCGACCGTTTCATCCTGACCTATCCGGAGGTGCCGGCCCTCATGCGCGAGCTGCGCGCGCTCGGCGCGCACAATGCGCGCACCGATCGGCGTCGCGGCCTGATGGGCAAGGCGCGCATGCAACGCGTGTTCGACGCCTACGAAACCCTGCGCAGCAAGGGCGTGTTGCCGAGCACCTGGGAAGTGATCTACGCGCAGGCGTTCGCACCGCCGCCGGGCCAGCCGATCCGCGAAGACGACGGCGAGATCGCGCGGGTTCCGCTGGGTTCGATTCCGATCCGTCGGCGCGGCGGTTGAAGTCGCGCCGCTGAATCAATCAGTGCGGGCCAGGCTCGGCGTTCATGTCGATCTCGCGCACGCCCTTGGCATCGCGGCGCGCCTCGACCAGCGCGCGGATGCGCTCCCACAATGGCTCGGGAGCATTCATCCCTTCGAGTACCACATGCGGCGAACTGTCGTCGGTGGTGCGCAGCGTGATCTCGCCGATGCCGAGCAGGCGCTCCATGAAGGATTGCGTGTAACGCGAATCCTTGACGCGGTAGAGCTCGAGATCGTCGGTGGTGCGCGCGAATACGCCGCGCCGCAGCTTCAGCCGCTGGTCGGTCAGCGTGTACTGCAAGCTGGCCGTCACCAGCCAGCGCCAGACCGCGATACCGGCCGGCAGCAACAGCATTGCGAACACGACCATGCGCGGGGTGCCATCGAATTTGGCCGCGCTTGCCACCAGCACGATCGCAACGATCGCGCACAACGCGAATAATCCCAGATTGCTTTTCTGCGATGGCGAACCGGACCAGACCACGTTTTCCTGCGATGCGCCCATGGTGAACTCCTGCTCGAACGATGCGTGAAGTGTGCCAGAAAGTCGCGCGGCGACGTTTTATAGCGACGATATGTCCATATTTCCGCCGCTCAACACAATGCCGACGCACTGCCCGGCGAAGCGCTCGCGTTCGCGCAGCACGACCGCGAGGCCGACCGCGGCCGATGGTTCGACGACGATCTTCAGGCGCTCCCAGATCAACCGCATCGCCGCGATGATCTCGTCCTCGTCGGCCAGCAGGATGCCGTCGAGATGGCTGCGCAGGATGCCGAATGTGATCGGGGCGAGGTGTCCGCGCAGGCCATCGCAGATGGTCTGCGGCGTGCGATCGGTGATCAGTCGCCCTGCCTGCAACGAATCGTGCGCATCGCATGCTGCCGAAGGCTCCGCGCCCCACAGTTTCATGTGCGGCGACAGCGCACGTGCGGCAATCGCGCAGCCCGACATCAGCCCGCCGCCGCCGACCGGTGCGACCAAGGCATCCAGCGTTCCGCATTGACGCAGCAGTTCCAGCGCGACCGTGCCTTGCCCGGCGATCACACGCGGATCGGCAAACGGATGCACGAGCTCGGCGCCGGTTCGTTCCAGTAGCGCCGCGGTCGCGGCATCGCGCGCGGCCATGTTCGGCGCGCAATTCACGATGCGCGCGCCATAGCGTTCGATCGCGGCGCGCTTGACGGTCGATGCATTGTCGGGAACCACGACCTGCGCCGCGATCCCGCGCAGGCGCGCGGCCAGCGCGAGCGCCGCGCCGTGGTTGCCGGAACTCTGGGTAACGACGCCGCGCGCGGCGTCTGATTCGGACAACGAGAACACCGCGTTGCACGCGCCACGGAACTTGAACGCGCCCATGCGCTGCAGGTTTTCGCACTTGAAATGCAATTCGCAGCCGGCCAGCGCGTCGAGGCTGGACGCATGCAGCACCGGCGTGACCTGCGCGTGCGGCGCGATGCGTGCCGCGGCGTCGAGGATCGCCTGCAGTCCGGACGGTTTCGTCGACGCCGAAATTGCGACAGGGGTCGGATTCGATTCCATTGCGCGCATGTTAGTGTAGTCATGCGCGATCGCGCATCTGTCTTTCCCCCGACGCAGACTCTTACGCATGACCGACTCCGGGCCTTCAGGCCACACCGACACACTGTTGTCCGAATACCGCGCGCCGGCCTGGCGGATCGTTCACGCTGAGCTGCGCTTCGAGCTCGACGCCGACGCCACCGAAGTGATCTCGCGCCTGCATCTGCAACCCGAACCGGCGCAGGTCGGCGCACCGCTGGTACTCGATGGCGCGGATCTGGAATTGCTGTCGATCGCGCTCGATGACGCGCCGCTGGATACAGCGCGCTACCGCCTCGATTCCGATGTCCTGACCGTGACCGGCATTGACGCCGCCTGTGTGCTGGAAACCCGCGCGCGCATCACGCCGTCGCGCAACACCCAGTTGCAGGGCCTGTACCGCAGCGGCGAGACGCTGCTGACCCAGTGCGAGGCCGAAGGCTTCCGCCGCATCACTTGGTTCATCGATCGCCCCGACGTGATGCCGACCTGGCGCATCGCGTTGCGCGCCGGCCGCGCCCGCTACCCGGTGCTGCTGGCCAACGGCAATCTGTTGAAGCTGGACGATCTCGGCGATGGCCGCCACGAAGCAGTCTGGGACAATCCGCATCCGACGCCCTGCTACTTGTTTGCGCTGGTCGCGGGCCAGCTCGACTGCGTGCACAAGGACATCGTCACCGCCGAAGGCCGCGCGGTGCGCTTGCAGGTGTGGGCCGCGAAAGACGATGTGGCGCGCTGCGCGTATGCGCTCGGCGCGGTCGAGCGCGCGTTGCGCTGGGACGAGCGCCGCTTCGGCCGCTGCTACGACCTGGACGTGTTCAACATCGTCGCTGCGCAGGATTTCACCATGGGCGCGATGGAGAACAAGGGCCTGAACATCTTCAACGCGCGCTACATCCTCGCCGACGAGGCCAGCGCGACCGATGCCGATTATCAGGGCATCGAATCGGTGATCGGCCACGAATACTTCCACAACTGGTCGGGCAACCGGGTGACCTTGCGCGACTGGTTCCAGCTCGCGCTGAAGGAGGGGCTGACCGTGTTCCGCGACCAGGAATTCGTGTCCGACCTGCATTCGCGCGAGGTGAAACGCATCGAGGACGTGCGCCTGCTGCGCTCGCGCCAATTCGCGGAAGACGCCGGCGCGCTTGCGCACCCTGTGCGGCCGATGCGCTATCGCGAAATCAACAATTTCTACACGCTCACCGTGTACGAAAAAGGCGCCGAGATCGTGCGCATGCTGCACACGCTTCTCGGAGAGAAAACGTTCCGCGCCGGCATGGATCGCTACTTCGCCGACAACGACGGGCGCGCGGCGACAATCGAGGATTTCCTTGCCGCGCACGCGCAGCCATCGGGTCGCGACCTGGCCCAGTTCGCACGCTGGTACGCACAGGCCGGCACGCCGGAAGTCGCCGTCGAGGACGATTTCGATGCCGCAAGTGGTCGCTACACGTTGCGCTTTGCGCAGAAGCAACCGCCAAGCGCCGGCGTTGATGCGCAGCCGTTGCTGGTTCCGCTGCGGTTTGCGCTGTATGCGGCCGATGGCAGCGTGATGGAGGCCCGCGCCAGTGGCGATGCGGCCGTGTACGGTGACTTGATCGAGCTGGCCGCGGAGAGCCATACGCTCGTGTTCGATGAATTGCGCGAGCGTCCGCTGCCCTCGTTCAACCAGGGCTTCAGCGCGCCGGTGAAACTTCGCTACGACTACTCGCCCGGGCAACTTGCGCAACTGACGCGCTGCGAACGCGACGGCCTCAATCGCTGGGACATGCTGCAACGCCTCGCGACCGGCGTGCTGTTGCGGCGCTTCGAATCGCATGCATCCGCCGAAGCCGCACTGTCGCTGGCGATCGGCGACCTGCTGGCCGACGATGCGGCCGATCCGGCGTTCGTCGCCGAATGCATGGCGCTGCCCGATTTCGAGACCCTTGCCGATGCGGCGGCGACGATCGACATCGACGCGTTACTGGCTGCGCGCAAAGGACTGTTGCATCGACTTGCGCAGGAACATGCCGCGCGACTGCGGCTTCGCTACGACGCGCTCGCCGATCACGCCGCGCACGGACTCGATGGCGTCGCGATGTCGGCGCGCCGCCTACGCAACATGTGCCTGGCGTGGTTGACCGAAATCGATCCGCTCGCGGATCTGGCGGTCGCGCAGTTCGACCGCGCAGCCCGCATGACCGACCGGCTCGGAGCTCTGCGCAGCCTGGTTCATGCGGGCGCGCCGATGGCCGAACAGGCGCAGGCCGCGTTCGCGCAGCGCCATCGCGACGACCCGCTGGCTACCGACAAATGGCTCGCGGTCGCGGTGACGCGCCCGCATGTCGAAGCGGTGGACACGGTGCGCGCCTTGCTGGAGTCGCGCTGGTGGACGCCGACCAATCCCAATCGCGTACGCGCGCTGCTCGCGAGTTTTTCGCGGATGAATCCGACCGCGTTTCATCGCATCGACGGTGCTGGCTATGCCGTGCTGGTCGAGCAATTGCCGGTGCTGGATGCGATCAACGCGCAGGTAGCGGCGCGGCTGCTGTCCGGTTTCGAAAGCTGGCGGCGCTGGTCGGGCGGGCGCGACGCGCTCGCGCGGCAGGCGCTGGAAACCTTGCGCGGCAGGCTGCTGTCGCGCGATGCCAACGATCTGCTGACGCGCCTGCTTGCATGAACGCGATCTTCGTTCGCGGCGCTGGGCAAGAACACCTGACGGATTAAGCACGGATTCACCGCGTGAGGCCAAGACTCTTACTGTCGACACAGGGGGGATGCGCCATGATCCGCCGGCTCGCCATCGCATCGATCACCGCGCTCGCACTCGGTAGCTGCGCCAGCTACGATTCGAGCTACCGCCATGGCTACGCCGATGGCATCGATCGCGGCAGCTACAACGACGGCTACTACGCCGCGGTCGAAAATGGCTATGGCGACTATTACTACGATCGTTCGCAGATCGTGTGGAACGCGTATGGCGGCTACGGCTATCGCTGCCCGGGATTCGGTTACGGCTTCGGATATTTTCCGGGTAGTTACGGCTACGGATTCGGTTCGCGATACGACTGCGACCCGTGGAACTACTCCCCGTGGTACGGCTACGGCTATCCTTGGGGCTGGTATCGGCCGTGGCCGCGCCATCACCACCACAACGACAACGACCACGACGCGGACGATCCGCCGGGCGGATGGTCGGGCGGCAACCGCATCGGAGGGGTTCGGATGCAAGCCGTGACGGCGCCAACCGATCGCTCGAAAGTGCGCAGGAACAATCCTGTCCAGTCATCCGGCCAGAGCTTCCGCTACCAGCGCGATCCGATCCGTCGATCACCGTCGGTCGATGCGCCGCCCATGCACGACGGCGATACATTCCATGGCGAGCAGCGCGAACCGTCCGGCAACCGTGCGCATCCGCGCGACGCGACGCATCGATAGATGAACGTCCATCGCATAATGTGATGGCCGTCACTTGCACTGATCCATCGCTGCGGAGATGATGCGCGCAACTGACATCCTGCGTCGCATTGCGACGCGACACGACAAGGCGCGAGCAGCGCCACGACTGTCCGACGCCCGGCAACCGGTTCCAAGGATCCCCCCTGTTCCTGAAGACCCGCCGGGCGTCGGCTTTTTCCGGGAAGCGTCACGTTCCGACGCGCAATCGTCTCAGTCGCTCCAAGCATCTGACCGCCATGGATGGCGGCCGCTCCTGCGCATCCTGCGTTCGCGGCATTTGTCCATCCATGGACAGCAGAAATGCCGAAAATGTGACCGCCATGGATGGTGGAAATGCTGGAAACGCAGGAGCGTTTTCCAGCCAGGAGCATTTTTCGGCCTGCCTCGCGCGACATGCGCGTCAAAAAATATGGCCGGGAGTCTCCCCCGAGACTCCCGGCCGTGCCCCAGAACGCGGTGACTGTCCCTGTTCCTCTTGCCAGCCAGGCGTGCGGCGCGGAGCCGCGGGTGCAGTAGGTATAAAGCACGATGCGTGCCAACCTGCCGGGCCAGCCCGGCGTACCGCTCCCCGACGGCGTACCATGCGCATCCGCGATGGTCAGCCGAGCATGGTCATCGACGTGGCCGCAAATCACTCGGTAACAACGATTCCATGAATAAGCACTCCCAAACATACGACGTCATAGTCGTCGGCGGCGGACGAAACGATGCGCTTGCGATCCGCGAGGCTCATGCGTCGTTGAATGCACGAGGCAGGAGCCGAGGGCAGGCCGACTTGGTGAGCACAGGCCGAAAACATGCTCCTGCGTTTTCGGCATTTCCGCCATCCATGGCGGTCAGATGTGCGAACTTAGTCGGTGACGTGGCCGCATATCAGGCAGCAAGAAACGATCCATGAACCCGCATTCTCAAAAGTACGACGTCATTGTTGTGGGCGGCGGCCACGCAGGAACCGAAGCCGCCCTCGCGTCCGCGCGCGCCGGTGCACGCACCCTGCTGCTCACGCACGCGATCGAGACGGTCGGGGCGATGAGCTGCAACCCCGCGATCGGCGGCATCGGCAAGGGCCATCTCGTGCGCGAGATCGACGCGCTTGGCGGCGCGATGGCGCGCTGCGCCGACCTTGCCGGCATCCAGTGGCGCCGACTCAATGCGAGCAAGGGTCCGGCCGTGCGCGCGACGCGTTGCCAGGCCGATCGTGCCTTGTATCGTTCGGCCGTGCGACGCACGGTGGAATCGCAGCGGAATCTTGAGCTGTTCCAGCAAGCCGTCGAAGATATTGTGATCGACGATGATCGCGTCGTTGGCATCGTTACCCAGATGGGCCTGCGTTTCGATGCGACGTGCGTGGTGCTGACCGCCGGCACCTTCCTTGCCGGCAAGATCCATATCGGACAGGCGAATTATTCCGGCGGTCGCGCTGGCGATCCGCCCGCGACTGCGCTCGCGCAGAAGCTGCGCGAAGGCCGCTTCGTAGTCGATCGCCTGAAGACCGGCACGCCGCCGCGCATCGATGGCCGCAGCATCGACTACGCGATGATGGAAGAGCAGCCCGGCGACGATCCCGCGCCGCTGTTCTCCTTCCTCGGTTCGCGCGCCGAACATCCGCGCCAGGTGTCGTGCTGGATCACCCATACCTCCGAGCGCACCCACGACATCATCCGTGGCGCGCTGGATCGTTCACCTCTTTATACCGGCGCGATCGAAGGCGTCGGCCCGCGCTACTGTCCGTCGATCGAGGACAAGGTGGTGCGCTTCGCCGAGAAAACCTCGCACCAGATTTTCGTCGAACCCGAAGGGCTGGACACGCAGGAAATCTATCCGAACGGGATCTCGACCTCGCTGCCGTTCGACGCCCAGCTCGACCTCGTGCGCAGCATCCGTGGTTTCGAGCACGCGCACATCACCCGCCCCGGCTATGCGATCGAATACGATTATTTCGATCCGCGCGGGTTGAAGGCGTCGCTGGAGACCAAGGCCGTCGAAGGCCTGTTCTTCGCCGGACAGATCAATGGCACCACCGGTTACGAGGAAGCCGCCGCGCAGGGCCTCGTCGCCGGCCTCAATGCCGCGCTGAAAACGCAGGGACGCGATGCGTGGACGCCGCGTCGCGACCAGGCCTATATCGGCGTGCTGATCGACGACCTGATCACCCACGGCACCACCGAGCCGTACCGCATGTTCACCTCGCGCGCCGAATACCGGCTGCAACTGCGCGAGGACAACGCCGACTTGCGGCTCACTGAAACCGGGCGCGAACTTGGGCTGGTGGACGTTACGCGCTGGCAAGCGTTCGCGCGCAAGCGCGAAGCGATCGAACGCGAAACCGCGCGTCTGTCCGCACTGCACACCGCGCCGGGCAATGCGCTCGGTCGCGCGATCGAAGCCACCCTCGGCATTGCATTGAGTCACGACGCATCGGCGCTGGAACTGCTCAAGCGCCCCGAGTTTGATTACGCCGCGCTGATGCGGGTCAATGCGATCGGTCCGGGCGTTGACGATGTGGCGGTGTCCGAGCAGGTCGAGATCGGAGTGAAGTATTCGGGCTACCTCGCGCGCCAGAACGAGGACATCGCGCGCCAGCGCCGCCACGAAGACACAACACTGCCCGCCGATTTCGACTACGCGGGCGTGCGCGGGCTGTCCTGCGAGGCGCTCGCGAAACTATCGGCGGTACGCCCGCAGACCATCGGACAGGCCCAGCGCATCCCCGGCATCACTCCGGCGGCGATCTCGCTGCTGCTGGTGCACCTGACCCGGCGCGGCGGTAGCCCGAAACAGGTCCGCCATACGGCATAGTGCGGTCGGGGCCGGCTTGTATTAGGATTCCGTTACGCCAGCATCACGCTGACGGGTGGATGCCGGGCAGCCGGCCTGCCGTTCCCTCTGAATCCATCGTCGTGTCCAGGAGTCTTCCCATGCCCCGCATTCGTCTGCTTGCCAGCGCCCTCGCCCTGGCCCTTGTGTCCACCGCCGCGCAGGCACAACAGTTCAGTTCATTCGTTGCGATCGGCGACAGCCTGTCCGATTCCGGCAACATCGCGCATGCCTCGGGCCTTCCGGCCGGCAACAGCTTCACTACCAACCCCGATCCGGTCGCCTCGCAGCTGATTGCTGCTGCGTTCGGCCTGACCGCCAACCCGTCGTTCGCCGCTGGCAGCGACTTTGCCTGGGGCGGCGCCTGCGTGCGCAGCACCGGACTCACCGGGCCCTGCCTGAATGCGGTGCCGACCCTCAGCACCCAGATCGCCCAATACCTCGCCGCCAGCGGCGGCCATGCGGATACGCATGCGCTTTACAGCTATTGGGGCGGCGCCAACGACATCTTCGGCAACCTCACGTATGCCGGCGGCGGTCTCATCTCGGCGGCGCAAGTGCAGGCGAACATCGCCCAGTCCGCGCACGATGCGAACGCGCAGATTGCTCAGTTGCAAGCCGCCGGCGCGAGCAACATCATCGTGTTCAATCTGCCCGATATCGGTCATACGCCGCAGTTCAATGCGTCGCCGTTGCATGCGACCGTGACCAATCTCTCGCTGCTGTACAACGGCCAGCTCAATGCGGGCCTCTCCGGCAAGACCGGCATCATCGCGGTCGATACATTCGGCCTGTTCAACGAAATCATCGCAAACCCGAGCACGTTCGGCTTCACCAACGTCACCACGCCGGCGTGCGGCCCTGCGGTTCCGTCGCTCAGCTCCGTGGCTTGCGGTCCGGTCGGCTCGGGTCTTCCATTCACCTATGCAGTTGGCACCAACCTGACGTTCGCGTTCGCCGATGGCGTGCACCCGACCGGCGGCGCGCATGCGCTGCTTGCGCAATACGTGCTCGCCGAACTCTCGGCACCGGGCACGGTTTCTATGCTCGGCGAAGCGCCGCTGCAGGTGTTCGAGACGCAGAGCCGCGTGGTTCGCGACCAGATGCAGGCCGACATGACGCATACACGCGCGAACGGCACCCTGCGCACGTTCGCCGATTTCGACTACAGCCATCAGCGCTTCGATGCAACAGTGAACTCGCCTAACACCAGCATCCATAACTCCGCCCTGACCATCGGGGCCGACTACGCCGTCAACGATGAGGTCACGCTTGGCAGCGCAACCACCATCGGCTACCAGGACGCATCGTTCGCCGGTGGCGGCGGATTCCGCAACACCGAGCCGCTGTTCAGCGCGTTCGGGGTGTGGCATTCCCCCGACTGGTACGTGTCGGCGCAGGCCTCGATCGGCCAGCTGAACTTCAACACCGTGCAGCGCGTGTTCCATCTGGGTGCCGCGACACGCACCGAATCCGGCGACACCTCGGGTTCGCAGACCGCGTTCGAACTCACTGGCGGCTATTTCTTCCACTGGGGCGACATCAAGAGCGGTCCGTTTGCGAGCATCTCGCACCAGCGCGTGCGCGTCGGCGCGTACAGCGAGACCACCAACGACAGCAGCTCGATGACGTTTGGTCGCCAGTCGCGCACTTCGACGCTTGCGAAGATCGGCTGGCAGCTTGCCGGTGACAGCAAGCTGTTCGACACCAACCTGCATCCGTTCGCGCGTATCGCATACGAGAACGAGTCCGACAACAACGTGCGCAATGTCACCGCGGGCCTGGTTGGCTTGAACGGCAGCTTCAGCCTGCCGGGTTACCTGCCCGAATCGAACTGGTGGAGCGCCGAACTGGGCGCGTCCGCCGATTTCGGCAACAACCTGGTCGGCTTCGCCGCCTACAACGGCCTGTTCGGCAACTCGACCCAGCGCGTGGACAGCTTCAATCTCGGGATCAAGTTCTCGTTCTGATCGCACGCGTCCGAGGCATCGCAGCAATGCAAAAAAGGCCGCCCTTCGGGGCGGCCTTTTTCTTGCGCGCAATCTGATGAAGCCTTCGCTGGATCAGGCTTTGTGCCAGTGGTTCCTAGCCAGCGAGCAGTGCGATCTCGGCGACCGATGCGAAACGATCCGCGAGGCGCTTGAGCAGTGCGAGGCGATTACCGCGCACCTGTGGGTCGTCGGCCATCACCATCACGCCATCGAAGAACGCATCGACCGCAGGCCGCAGCTGCGCGAGTCGCGACAGCACGCCGACATAATCGCGCTGCGCAAGCAATGGATCGGTATCTGCGATCGCATGCTCGACCGCGATGTGCAGCGCACGCTCGGCGTCGTTGTCGAAGAGTTTCGGATCGACCGTTGCGGATGCGTCGCCGCCGGATTTCTTCAGGATGTTGCGGATGCGCTTGTTGGCGGCGGCGAGGGCGCCGGCTTCAGGCAGCTTTGCGAATTCGCCGATGGCCTTGAGGCGGCGGTCGAAGTCGAGCAACGATGCGGGCCGCAGTTCGGCGACGGCGTCGTAGTGGGATGCGGGAACGTCATGGTCGGCGTAGTAGCTGCGTAGGCGATCGAGAATGAAGTCGTATATCTCGGGTAATTGAGAACTCTGAGCAAGCGACGGGTAGGCCTCACGCTGAAGAGGAGTTTCAGAATACCAATGCGCTTCCGCTGTTTTTCTTGCCGCATCCTGAAGATCTAGCTGATGCCAGGCATGAGTACGGTTGATGAAGTCTTGTGCGTATTTGATCTGATCGTGAAGATCGAGATCAATTGAGCCTTCGATGATCGTACGCGCCAAGCCCAACGCATTCCGCCGCAACGCAAACGGATCCTTGTTTCCAGTCGGCTTCAATCCCGCCGCAAAACCGCCAGCCAACGTATCCAGCCGCTCCGCAATCGCCAGTACCTGTCCCAGCTTCGACGGCGCGATCGCATCGCCACCAAAGCGTGGCATGTACGCGTGGTCGATCGCATCCGCGACATCGCCAGTCTCGCCGATCGCGCTCGCGTAGTAGCGACCCATGATGCCTTGCAGCTCAGGAAACTCGCCGACCATCCGCGATTGCAGGTCTCCCTTCGACAGTTCCGCCGCGCGCTGCGCCTGTGCCGGATCGACGCCGACTTTTCTCGCTATCTGTTCGGCCAACAAGGCCACGCGCGCGGTTTTGTCCGCATAGCTTCCGAGCTTCTGCTGATAGGTCACCGACGCAAGCCCTTCGCGCATCGATTCGATGCCTTGCTTCAAATCCTCGTCAAAAAAGAACTGCGCATCGGCGAAACGTGGGCGTATCACGCGTTCATAGCCGCTGCGGATTTCGCTCGCATCAGTCGAGTCGATGTTGGCGATGCCGATGAAGTGCTCGGTCAGGCGATGCTCGTGGCTGAGCACCGGGAAGAACTTCTGGTTCGACTCCATCGTCGTGATCAGCGCTTCGTGCGGCACGCGCAGGAATCCGGGCTCGAACCCACACAGGATCGCGCGCGGCCATTCGACCAGGCAGTTCACTTCCTCGACCAGGCTGTCGGCGACGCGTGCGAAGCCATCGACCGTCGCCGCCGTCGTTTCGACATCGCTGCGGATGCGCGCGCACCGTTCGTCCGGATCGACCAGCACCTGCGCGCCACGCAGCGTTTCGATGTAATCCCCGGGCGAACCGATCCACACCGGGTCCGGGTGATGGAAGCGGTGGCCGCGGCTCATGCGCTGGGCTTTGATGCCGAACAGCTCCGCTTCGACGATGGCATCACCGAGGAGCATCACCAGCCAATGCACCGGCCGCGCGAAGGCGTAATCGTGATCGCCCCAGCGCATCGGCCTGGGAATCGGCATCGCCTTGATCGCTTCGAGCACGATCTCCGGTAACAGCGACGCCGTGGATGCGCCCGGCTTGACGCTGCGCGCGACGAAACGTTTGCCCTTCGCGTCGGTCATGCGTTCGAGCTGGGCAATGTCGAGCCCGTTCTTCTGCGCGAAGCCTTTCAGTGCGGGCGTTGGGTTCCCATCGACATCAAGACCTACATTCAAATAAGGTCCGACAGTCTCGCTAGTTACAGTAGGTTGCTCGAGCGCGACCCACGGTAAGTAAACAGCAAGTCGACGCGGTGTGTACAACGGACGTCCAATGTTGTCGCCGTCTTTTGTGTCGAGCCCTATGAAGCGCTTCTTCAGTCCAGTTACCACGCCATCGAAGAGCGCCTGCGCCAGTCCCGGCAATGCCTTGACCGGCAACTCCTCGGTGCCGATTTCGATCAGCAGCGATGCATGCGTACTCATGCTGGCTGCGCCTGGTTCGGAACAGGCGTATAGAACGGAATGTAGAACTGCTGGAACACGGGCAACGCTTCGCAGCGCGCGGCGCGCGCGTGCAACGCCGGATAGACGGACAGGTCCAGCGGCACCGCATCGCGCAAATAGGTCGCGTAGCAGGCGAGGGTGATGTCGGCCTGGGTCATCGCATCGCCGACCAGCCATTTGCGGTCGGCAATCGTCGCGCAGAGGCGATCGAGTTCGGCGAGCGCACCGTCCACCTGCACGCGGCAGCGATCGGTCCAGGGCGCGTGGCGCTTTTCCTCGGGGCGGAACGCGCGCTCGATCACGATGTGGATGCCCTTGTCGGCCGCGCCGGTCGCGAGCGCGATGATCTGCAGCGCTTCGCGGCGCGCTGCGCCGCCAGCGGGGAGCAGCGCACGCTCAGGGCCGGCCACTTGGTCGAGGTGGTCGAGGATCATCGCCGACTCGACCAGAGTCTCTCCGGTATCGAGCACCAGCGCAGGTACGCGGCCGAGCGGGTTGTATTCGCGGATGCGCTCGAAGTCCTTGCCGACCGACCAGTTGCGGTGCTCGAACGCCATGTCGAGCAGGGTTGCGCTGATCGCAACGCGGCGCGTGAACGGCGAGTCGAACATGCCGATCAGGATCATGCGGCCGCTCCTTCGCGACGCAAGCCCGGGAAGCCGAGTTTCTCGCGTTGCGCGTGGTATGCCTCGGCGACGGCTTTCGACAGCGTCCGCACGCGCAGGATGTAGCGCTGGCGTTCGGTGACCGAAATCGCACGGCGCGCGTCGAGCAGATTGAAGCAGTGGCTCGCCTTGCAGACCTGCTCGTAGCCCGGTAGTGGCAAGCCGAGTTCGACCAGTTTCAGCGCTTCTTTTTCGCAGGCATCGAAGCGATGGAACAGTTCGGCGACGTCGGCGTGCTCGAAGTTGTACGCGCTCTGCTCGACCTCGTTCTGGTGGTACACGTCGCGATAGGTCACCACGCCCTGCGGTCCGCGCGTCCACACGATGTCGAACACGCTGTCGACATTCTGCAAATACATGCACAGGCGTTCGAGCCCGTAGGTGATCTCGCCCAGCACCGGCTTGCATTCGATCCCGCCGGCCTGCTGGAAGTAGGTGAACTGAGTGACTTCCATGCCGTTGAGCCAGACTTCCCAGCCGAGGCCCCACGCACCGAGCGTCGGCGATTCCCAGTTGTCCTCGACCAACCGCAGGTCGTGAATGAGTGGATCGATCCCGAGCTGTTTCAGCGATCCGAAGTAGAGCTCGACGATGTCGTCGGGACTCGGCTTCATCGCGACCTGGAACTGGTAGTAGCGCTGCAGACGGTTCGGATTGTCGCCGTAGCGGCCATCGGTCGGGCGTCGGCACGGCTGCACGTACGCCGCATTCCACGGTTCGGGGCCGAGCGAGCGCAGGAATGTTGCGGGATGGAAGGTGCCGGCCCCGACTTCCAGGTCGAGCGGCTGGATCAGCACGCAGCCCTGTTCGGCCCAGTAGGCGGACAGGGTCTGGATCAGTTGCTGGAAGGTGATCGCTGTCGCGGACGCGGCCATGCCGTGGGCTTGCGGGGAAAGACGCTAGTATAGCTGCGGCCCACGCACGCGATCCGACACACGCTTGGAAAAAGTCCTGCCCGCCGATCCACCCCTGCGCATCGTGCCGCGCCCGCCACGCTTGCAGGCGGGTCGCCTGACCGTCGATCGCATCCTGCTCGCACTGGTCGAAGACGGCCTGGTGACCGCAGCCGATGCCGCGCGTGCCGGCGTTGCGGCGCGCGACAGCAAACATATCGTCGATGTGCATCCGTTGGTGTTGTTGGCGAATTTGAAACTGCCCGGTATCCGCCCGCCCGGTGTCGAAATCAGCCTGGATCGGCTCGCCGAATGGCTCGCGCAGGAAACCGGGCATCCGTACTTGCGCATCGACCCGACCAAGGTCGACGTGCCAGCGGTCACCGGCATCGTTTCGCACGCCTACGCGCAACGGCATCGCTTCCTGCCGGTCGAGGTGCAGCTCGACCGCGTGACAATCGCGACCAGCGAGCCGACCGATGTGGAGTGGATGGCCGACCTGCAGAACCTACTGCGCCGCCAGATCGACCTGGTCGTGGTCAATCCGCTCGACCTGCACCGCTACACGATGGAGTTCTTCGGCGTCACCCGTTCGGTGCGCGGCGCGCGCGACATGCGCGATCAGGCGACCGGCATGCCGAGCTTCGAGCAGCTGGTCGAGCTCGGCCGCGCTGGCGAAGTCGGCGCCGACGATCGCCACATCGTCCACATCGTCGACTGGCTGTTGCAGTACGCCTACGAACAGCGCGCGTCGGATATCCACCTGGAGCCGCGTCGCGATATCAGTCGCATCCGCTTCCGCATCGACGGGCTGTTGCATAAGGTATTCGAACTGCCGACGCCGGTGATGATCGCGGTGGTCAGCCGGATCAAGGTGCTGGGACGGATGGATCTGGCCGAACGCCGGCGTCCGCAGGACGGCCGCATCAAGACGCGCTCGCCCGGCGGCCGCGAATTCGAGATGCGCCTGTCGACCATGCCCACCGCGTTCGGCGAGAAATGCGTGATGCGCATCTTCGATCCGGACACCGCATTCAAGACGCTGGAGCAACTCGGCTTCGATGCCGACGAAGCGGCCGCGTGGAACGAGCTGGTGCAACGCCCACATGGCATCGTGCTCGTCACCGGGCCGACTGGCTCTGGCAAGACCACGACTCTGTATTCCGCGTTGCGCAGGCTTGCGACCGCCGATGTGAACGTGTGCACGGTCGAAGACCCGATCGAGATGATCGCGCCCGAGTTCAACCAGATGCAGGTGCACGCGGCGATCGACCTGACCTTCGCGGCGGGCGTGCGCACGTTGCTGCGACAGGATCCGGACATCATCATGATCGGCGAGATCCGCGACCTGGAAACCGCGCAGATGGCGGTGCAGGCGGCGCTGACCGGGCACCTGGTGCTCTCGACCCTGCACACCAACGACGCGCCGTCGGCGATCACGCGGTTGCTCGACCTGGGCGTGCCGCATTACCTGGTCGCGTCCACGTTGAACGGCGTACTCGCGCAGCGCCTGGTGCGCACCCTGTGCCCGCATTGCAAGCAGCCTGCACCGGTCATGGAGGCGGGCTGGCTGGCGTTGCAGGACAGCCGGCATCATCCGATGCCGCTGCCGGCCACGTCCTATGGCCCGAAAGGCTGCCTCGATTGCCGCAACACCGGTTTCTTCGGACGCGTGGGCCTGTACGAAATGCTGATGATCACGCCCTTGCTGCGCAGCCTGATCCGTTCGGACATGGAGCTCGACGGTTTCACCCGCGCCGCGATCGGCGAAGGCATGCGACCGTTGCGCGTGGCCGGTGCGGAAAAAGTCGCGCAAGGCCTGACCACGGTCGAGGAAATCCTTTCCACCTTGCCGAACCGCGAGTGACGACCCAGCCGTGACGACCAGCAAGCCTTTCCTCATCTTCGAAACCGGCACGCCGGCGCCATCGCTCAAGCGGCACGGCAGTTTCGCGCACTGGATCCGGGTCGCCGCAGGACTTCATCGGGACCACGCGGTTGTCTGTCGGGTCATGGATGGGCATGACTTGCCGCGACGCGACGGCTACGCGGGCGTGTTGATCACCGGTTCCGGCGCGATGGTCACCGAACGGCTCGACTGGAGCGAACGCAGCGCCGCATGGCTGCGCGATGCGGCGCATGCGGGCATGCCGCTGTTCGGAATCTGCTACGGCCATCAATTGCTCGCGCACGCGCTCGGCGGCGAAGTGGACTACAACCCGGCCGGCCGCGAGATCGGCACGGTGCGGATCGAACGACTCGATGCAGCAGCCGGCGATCCGCTGTTCGGCGATCACCCGCCAATGTTCGACGCGCACGCGACCCACATGCAGACCATCATGAAGCTGCCCGACGGCGCGGTGGCGCTCGCGCGTTCGGACAAGGACGCGTGCCACGCATTCCGCTGGGGCGATCGGGCCTGGGGCGTGCAGTTCCATCCCGAATTCAGCACCGCGATGATGCGTGGCTACATCACTGTGCGCCACGAGAAACTGCTGCACGAAGGTATCCATCCGCCGACGATCCATCGCAGCGTGACAGCCGCGCCGCATGCACGCAATGTGCTGAAACGTTTCATCCACGTCGCGCGCAGGCACAACTGAATCCAGGGGTCCGCAATGACCGTGAAAAGCATTACGTTTGGTACGCCGTTCTCCTGGCTCGCCGCATCGTTCGAGGCGCTGCGCAAGGACAACGGTTTGATATTCGGCTCCACCGCGTTGCTGATGCTGGCCGTACTCGCGACAGGTCTACTTCACTACGGTTTAGACGGGATCATGCAGCCCATGACGCTAGGCACGGCTTTGGCGAGCCAGGCGTTCTTCATGCTGATCAACACGGTACTGTTTCCGCCGATCATCGGCGGCTACTTCCGCGTCTTGTATGTACATGAGCAAGGTCAGCCGGTGCGGCCCACCGCCGTCTTTGCGCTGCTGCGAGAGCCGGCTGCTGCTGGGCGCATGATCGCCACCGCGCTGATCTTCCTGGCGATTCATGTGGTCTTGCTGATCGTTGTGAATTTCGCTACGGACGGGTATGTGTTTGAGCTGTTTAAAATCATTTTGACCATTCAACCGGGGCACCCGCCGGTGTTTCCGCCGCTGCCGAGCGGCTTCCTGCTATGGCTCGTCGGAATCGTTTTTCTGGGCATCACCCTCATGGCTGCCTATTCGCTGGCGATCACGCAGACGGCGTTGAGTACGCGCGCGCCACTCGATGCCATTGGCGACGGCTTTGCGGTAATCCTCCGAAATCTGGCGGTCTTCGTTCTGTTCTATCTGACAATGTGCCTAGCAGGCTTGTTTTGTGGGCTGATCACCGCGGTGGTAATCGTCTTGATCGGGATGCTGTTTGGATTGATCAGCCCGATCTTGGCCGCTGTCGTTCTGGTTCCGATCTGCCTGGCAATGTTGCTGCTGTTCTACGCCGTGATGTTCAACTTCAATTACTACGCGTGGCGCGGCACGTTCGGCGCCGACACGACCGCAGTCGAGCAGCAGATCACGGCCTGAGTCACGCAACCATCGCATTGAAGGAACACGACCGCATGGATTTCCGCACCGCACCCGCAGGCCACGGCCTGGCCTGGTTCCAGGGCGCCATCCGCATGCTGGACAAGAACCCGCGCGGGCTGCTCATGGTCACGTTGTTGCTGGTGCTGCTCGATCAAATCCCGAATCTGCTGGCATCCATCCAGGGCCTGTCGATAGGGTTGTCGGTGTTGCTGCTGCTGTGCGGCCCAGCGCTGCTGGCTGGAGTGATGTTTGCGATTGCCGAAGCAGACGTGGGCCGGGCGGTTTCGCCGTTGCATCTGTTCGAGGGACTGCGCCGGCCCGGCGCGCGCGGCCCGCTGTTGTTGTTGGGCGCGATCGGGCTGCTCGCATTGTTGCTGGTCGGCGTCGCGGTACAGCGCATTCTCGGCGCCGACAATTTGGCGATCCTGATGCAGATCGCCGAGCAGAAACTTGCTCCGCAGGACGCGCCCATGGAAAAACTGGTCGGGCCGATATTGCAGGCGCTGATGGTCGCGGCGGCGGTGCTGTTCGTGCTGCTGGCGGGCTGGTTCTTTGCCGTGCCGCGCGTGATGTTCGATGGCCGTCGCGCATTCGCCGCATTCATCGAAAGCATCGTTGCATGCGCGGCGAACGTGATGTCGATGACGGTTTACGGCCTGATGCTGATCGTCGCGAGCTTCGTGATCGGATTGGCGATGGCAATCGTTGCCGTGGTGTGCGGACTCTTCGGCAATGCAGGCGGGATACTGCTTGGCGTCGTGATGATCGCGGTGTACGCGGTCGTGTTGGTGGTCAGCGCCTCGGGCAATTACCTGGCCTGGCGCGAAGTATTCGGCCATCGCGATGCTGGCGATGCGTCGGCGTCGGGCGGGATCGTTGTTTGATCGCTGCGCGCAGTCGAGTTATTCCGTAGTCATCGGTTGCTGCGGCCGCAATGCGCGCGCCGCGAGCATGCCGATCTCGTACAGCAGGCACATCGGGATCGCGAGCAACAACTGCGATACCACGTCAGGCGGGGTGATGATCGCGGCGATCACGAAGATGCCGACGATCGCGTAGGGCCGCGCGTTCCTGAGCTGCGCGGGCGTCACCCAGCCCAGCGATACCAAGATCACCACCGCGACCGGCAGCTCGAAGCTCGCGCCGAACGCGAGGAAGATCACCCCGACGAAATCCAGGTAATGCGCGATGTCCGTCGTCATCACCACGCCGACCGGCGTGACGCCGGTCAGGAAGCGGAACACCATCGGCAGCACCAGGAAATACGCGAACGCACAGCCGAGGTAGAACAGCGCGGTCGCCGAGACCAGCAGCGGCATCGCGAGCCGCTTCTCGTGCTTGTACAGGCCGGGCGCGACGAACGCCCACAATTGGTAGATCACCATCGGCATCGCGAGCATCAGCGCGGCGAAGAAAGCCAGCTTCACCGGCACGAAGAACGGCGAGGACACGTCGATCGCGACCAGGTGCGCGCCGGGCGGCAATCGCGACAACAGCGGCTGCGCGAGCCACGAGTACAGCCGCTGCGCGAACGGCAGCAGCGCGAGGAACACCAGCAGCACCGCGAGCACGCTGCGCAGCAGGCGCGAGCGCAATTCGAGCAGGTGCGCGATCAGGCCCTGATCTTCATCGGTGGATGGAGCGACGGGCTTAGCCATCGGAACGCGAGCACGACGGGGGCAAGGCAGTCAGCTGCGTGAGCGCGAGATCAGGATCGAGCAGGCTGAGCTGTGCTGGATCGTGGTCGTGCTGCGTGGCCGCGATATTTTCGTTCGCATTCGCGTCGCGCGCTGGTTCGGCTAGAGTGGATGCCGCATGCGCCGGCTCGATCGCAGCCGCCACGGGGGGTGTCGCAGGCGGATCGTCGCGAAGCGCGCTGGGCAGCGTGCGCACTTGTTGCACGCCCTCGCGCATCGCATCGGATGCCTCGCGCAGGTTCCGTCGCAATTCCTCGTCGGCGATCTCGTTTTCCAGCTCGGCTTTCACAGCGTTCCACTGCGCGCGCGCCTTGCGTATCCACAGGCCGGCCAGCCGTGCGGCCCTGGGTAGGCGTTCGGGGCCGAGCACGAGCAGCGCGACCACCGCGATCAGCAGCAGCTCGCTGAAACCTATGTCGAACATAATTTGCTACGCGATGACGCGACGCTCAGCCGCGAGGAGTCTGGTCGTCGGCCGGCGGCTGCTTGGCCGGATCGGACACCGCAGGTTGGTTCGGGTCGGTGACCTTGGACTCGGGCTTGGCTTCGGCGTCGTCCTTCATCGCCTTTTTGAATTCCTTGACCGCGCTGCCGAGATCCTTCGCGCCACCGGTCAGACGCTTGGTGCCGAAGATCAGTACCACGATGACCAGCACGATCAGCCAATGCCAGATGCTCAAACCGCCCATGATGTTCTCGCCTCGAAATCGTAAGGATGATCGCTATACAGGATAGCGCAGTCGTCATCCGCCCGCGCTCAGTCGTGTTTCAGGGGAACGGTCTCGGCCGGCTGCGGTTGACCTTGTGCGTCGTCCTTGCCGTTCGGCGCTGTCTGCGCTGGTTGCGGCTGCGGCGATCTCGTATCGCCCGGGCGGTAGTGCCTGTTCGCGCTGTATTCCTCCAGCCGGTCGCGGAAAGCCACCACCTGTGCCGGTGGCGGGTTGGCGCGGCCCTCGAAGATCGCGCGCGGCGTGGTGTCACGGCCGTAGATCGCCTCGTTCGAGCGGTCGTCGATCGACAGCACCGCGCCGTCGAGCGCGACACCGGCGAACAGGCCGCGCGCGCGCGAATACGAATAAATTTCGGCCTTGAGTTGTTCATCGGTTGAGGCCGAAGCCGTGCGCCCGATCGGACCCGCCGCGACCGATGCGTCAGCACCGAGGGTGAACTTGCCGTGCACAATCGAATCCACGCCGCGCGGCGTGCTGAAGATCAGTACCACGTCGGTGCTTTGCAGGCCGGCCTGGAAGCCCACGCTGCCGCCAGCGATGGTGATGAAGCTCGGGTTGCTCCAGGTGCCGTCAGCGCTGCGCACCGAGATCAGGCCGCGGCCGAAGCGTCCGCCGACCACGAAGCCAGCCTTGACCACGCCGGGAATGACCGCGATCGCGTGCGCGTTGTCGAGCATCGATTGCGGCACCGATTGCTCGGGGATGCGCATGATCTTGTCCAGCACCGATACCGCATCGCGCGCGCGATTTTCTTCCGGCGCGCCAGCGAAGGCTGTGCCGCTCGCGAGCAGCAGGGTGGCGATGAGGGCGATCGTTCGGCGCATGGCGGTCTCCGTGGGGAATGGCAACAGGATGGAAGTATCGCGCGAACCGATGAATCGGGTGTGAGTCGGCGCCGCTGCGGGCGATACTATCGCCCGATTCCCTGGAGCCCGCATGACCGCCCCCAGTCCCGTCTTCGACAAGCGCAGCGCCGTGTTGCTGGTCAACCTCGGCACGCCGGATGCGCCGACGAGCGCGGCGGTACGGCGCTATCTGGCCGAGTTCCTGCACGATCGCCGCGTGGTCGACCTGAGCCGGTGGTTGTGGTGCCCGGTCCTGCATGGCGCGATCCTGCCGCTGCGCTCGCCGCGCGTGGCGAAAAACTACGCGAAGGTCTGGCTTGATGGAAGCCGGACCGCCGGCTGCGGCTCGCCACTGCGCGTGCACACGCAGGATCTCGCCGATGCGTTGCAGTCGCGCTTGCGGGATCTGCGCGTGAGGATGGCGATGCGTTATGGCAATCCGCATCTGCGCGATGTGCTGCGCAGCCTGCGCGACGAAGGCTTGCAACGGTTGGTGGTGTTGCCGTTGTATCCGCAGTATTCGGCGACGACCACGGCGTCGGTGTTCGATGCGGTCGCGCGCGAACTTGCGTGCTGGAGCGACCAGCCCGAACTGCGCGTGATCCGCGACTACCATCGCGATGATGGATGGCTGGCCGCGATGGCAGCGAAGATCCGTGCGCTGCGCAGCAATGCACCCGGAGAAAAATTGCTGTTCTCGTTCCACGGCATCCCCGAACGCTACGTGCGCAATGGCGATCCGTATCCGCGCGAATGCGAGGCCAGCGCGGCGGCGCTCGCGCAGCGTCTGGGCCTGAATACGGACCAGTGGAAATTGAGTTACCAGTCGCGCTTCGGCCGCGAGCCCTGGCTCGGTCCGGCGACGTCCGACGTGCTGCGCGACTGGGCGCGGCAAGGCGTCGCGCGCGTGGATGTGGCTTGTCCAGGTTTTGCCGTTGATTGCCTCGAAACATTGGAAGAGATCGCAATGCAGAACGCGGAGTTGTTCGTCAGCAAGGGCGGCGTCGGATTGCGCTACCTGCCCGCGCTGAACAGCGATGCCGCGCATGCCGATGCGCTGGCTGCGCTTGTGCGTCGCCACACCACGGGATGGAATTGATGGAAGAACTCTTCCTCGAAAGTCCGCGTGGTCGCATTGCCGCGTTGCGCGGCGGCAACAGGAATGGCGCGCCGCTGCTCGCCTTGCATGGCTGGCTGGACAACGCAGCGAGCTTCGTGCCGCTGATGCCGCATCTGCGCGAGTTCGATGTCGTCGCGCTGGATTTGCCCGGCCACGGCGCATCTGCGCATCGCCTGCCGGGCTACGACTACGCGTTCGTGGACTGGATCCACGACGCGCTCGATGCGCTCGATGCGCTGGGCTGGCAGCGTGCACGCCTGCTCGGTCATTCGATGGGCGCGGCGATCGCGACGCTCGTGGCCGCTTCCGCGCCCGAACGCGTGGAAAAAATCGCGCTGATCGAAGCGCTAGGCCCACTCGCCGGCGCCGCGACGACGGCCGGCACGCGGTTGCGCGAAGCGGTGACTGCGCGACGGACGGCATCGCAGCGTCCGCGACGCGTCATTCCGAATATCGAAACCGCGGTCAAGGCGCGGCGCGCGGTCGGCGACATGAGCGATGCCGCCGCGCGACTGATCGTGGAACGCAACCTGGAAACGGTCGAAGGCGGCTGGCGCTGGCGCAGCGACGCGCGGCTCGTGCTGCCATCGCACCTGCGCATCACAGAACAAGCCGCGCTGAGCATCGTGCGCGCGGTCGAAGCCCCGACCCTGCTGATCGCCGCCGATCCGGCGCCGCCGTATTTCACCCCCGAGTTG
>JANXZP010000125.1 GCA_025355485.1 Pseudomonadota bacterium | reverse complement strand
AATGATCAGGGAAGTGCGCTTCGAAGGCACCGTGTTCAACGACCCGCCGCACAAGTTCGAGGCCGGCACGCCGAACATCGCGGGCTTCATCGGACTCGGCGCGGCGGTCGACTATCTCGATGCCATCGGCATGGCGAACGTGGAGGCGCGCGAACAGGAGCTGCTGGCGCACGCGACCGAGGAGTTGAACAAGATCGATGGCCTACGCATCATCGGCACCGCACCAGACAAGGCTGCGGTGATCTCATTCCTGCTCGAAGGCGCGCACGCGCACGACCTCGCCACCCTGCTCGACCTCGAAGGCGTCGCGGTGCGCTCGGGCCATCACTGCGCGCACCCGCTGATGCGGTTCTACGGCGTTGCCGCGACCTGCCGCGCATCGTTCGCGTTCTACAACACGCACGATGAAATCGAGCGTTTCGTAGCGGCCTTGCGCAAAGTGCGCCTGCTGCTCGGTTAAGCTTGGCGACGAACCCAGGGGCCGTTATGGATACCGAATCGGAAACCGTGAGCCTGCTGCGCGACATCCGCGACCAACAACGCCTGCAACTGGAGCGCCAGTCCGAGGCGCTCGCGATGCAGCGCGAACACTACGAAATCGCCAAACGCCAGTTCGAGCGCGCGGAGCGGTTGCAGGAGCGCGCCGAACAATTGCAGTTGCGCAGTGCTGGCGTCGTCGCTTTCGCCCGCAAGCTGCTGTGGGTGATCCTGCCGCTGATCCTGTTCCTCGTTGGCATCCTGTTCTGGATGCTGTTCCGATGACCGATCGACTCGCGTAACAACCCGCGCACGATGCGCGGGCTGTTACCTCGACCGCTACCAGATCCGTACCCGCTTCTCCTCGTCGCGCACCATAGGGTCGCCAGCCTTGCACTGGTAGGCCTGTGCGAATTCCGGCATGTTCGACGGCGCGCCGATCGCACGGAATCGTGCGGGCGCATGCGGATCGGTGTTGAGCAAGGTCAACTGCGCTTCCGGCAGGACATTGCCGCGCCATACGCGCGCCCAGTTGAGGAAGAAGCGCTGGTCTTCGGTGTAGCCGTCGATGCTCTTGCCGGCTTCGGCTTGATTCTTCGACAACGCCATCTGCAGCGCGGTGTAGGACGCATTGATGCCGCCGAGGTCGCCGATGTTCTCGCCCATGGTCAGCGCGCCATTGACGTGTTTGCCCGGCAACGGCTCGTAGCCGTCGAACTGCGCGCCGAGTTTCGCGGTGCGTGCCTCGAACGCCTTGCGATCGGCGTCGGTCCACCAGTTGATGTTGTTGCCCTGCGCATCGAACTTGCTGCCCTGGTCGTCGTAGCCGTGACCCATCTCGTGGCCGATCACCGCACCGATGCCGCCATAGTTGAGCGCGTCGTCGATGGCCGCATCGAAGAATGGCGGCTGCAGGATCGCGGCCGGGAACACGATCTCGTTCTTCTGTGCGCTGTAGTAGGCGTTCACCGTCTGCGGCGTCATGCCCCACTCGGTGCGATCGACGGGTTTGCCGATCTTGGCGATTTCGTAGTCGTAGTCGAACTTGTCGGCGGCGAGCACGTTGGCGAAATAATCGCCCTGCGCGATGTGCAGCCCGCTCCAGTCGCGCCATTTGTCCGGATAACCGATCTTCGGCACGAACGTCGCCCATTTCTCCAGCGCTTTCTGCTTGGTCGCATCGCTCATCCACTCGAGGTGCTCGATGCGCGTCTTGTAGGCAGCGCGCAGGTTAGCGACGAGCTCCTGCGCACGCTGCTTGGATGTCGGAGAGAAATTGTCGGTGACATACAACTGGCCGAGCGCCATGCCCATGCCATCTTCGACTGTTGCGAGAACCTGCTTCCAGCGCGCCTCGATCTCTTTCTGGCCGTTGATCGTCTGGTCGTGGAAGGCGAAATCTTCCTGCACGAGCGGCCTGGAAAGATACGCGGATGCATTGTCGATCGCGTGGTAACGCAGGTAGGCCTGCCATTGCGAACGGCTTTCCTGCGAGGTGTCGGCGTCCGCGAGCATCGCGTCCATCGCCGTGAAGAATTTGGGATGCGAGAGGGAGAATCCATCCTTCACATTGGCGTTCTGCGCGGCGAAGAAACGCGCCCATTCGAAATGCGGCGTCGCCTTGTCGGCGTCGGCGATGCTGACATAGTTGTAACGGTTCCCCGGCTTGCGCAGCTCGACCGGCAACAGCGAAGCAGCCGCAAGGCGCGTCTCGAACGCGAGCACTGATTTCGCCTGCGCCTGCGCATCGGCAGCGCTGGTGCCGGTCATCTCCAGCAGCTTGGCGATGTGGGCGAGATAGGCATCGCGGATCTTCGCGAAGTCCGGTTTGCTGTAGTAATCGGCGGTCGGCAGCCCCAGTCCGCCCTGCCCGGCATAGGCGATCTGCCGATTGGAATCCTTGAAGTCGGCGTTGCCGGAGAAGCGGAACAGCAACGGCTCGCCATGCGCATAGCTGTCGGTGATATAGCCGATGATGTCGGCGCTGTTCTTCAGGCCATCGATGCGCACCAGCTGCGGCTTGATCGGATCGTAACCGGCCTTGTCGATCGCGGCCTCGTCCATGCCTGATGCGTACAGGTAGCCGATCTTCTGTTCGATCGAGCCCGGCGCGGCCTTGGCGGCATTCTTCGCCGCGCTCTCGACGATCTTGCGCTGCACGTTGAGGCTGTCCTCGCGCAGCATGTCGAACGAACCCCAGCGGGTGCGGTCGGCGGGAATCGGATGCGTCGCCACCCACTTCGAATTCACGAATCCATTCAAGTCGGAGCAGGGGCTGATCTTGCCGTCGATCTCGGTCACATCGAAGTGGCTGGATGCTGCGCCAGCCGCGCCGCTCAACAACGCCATGCCGACAGCCAACGTCAGGGGTTTGAAATTGTTCATGGGGTTCGCCTTGATGTGAGGGCGCGGCTGCGCCGAGAACCGGATCGAATACAACGGTCGAGTCTGGATAGCACGGCAAGGTCTCCGATAGTGTCGAAGGTCATATGGAGCAAGACCGATGGCGATACTTGTTGGCGCATCCGTGCGCTGCGGGCATTATCATGCGCGCATGACGACGACGCCTGCGCCCACATCCATCCAGCTAACCTTCCGTGCCGCCACGCCCGACGATGCCAGCAGTATCGTCGCCCTGGTCGAATCGGCGTATCGCGGCGATGCCAGTCGCGCCGGATGGACCACCGAAGCCGACTTCCTCGATGGCCGGCGCACCGGTCCCGACGATGTGCTGGCCCAGATCGGACGTTCGCACAGCCGCATCCTGCTTGCCGAACAAGATGGTGATCTGCTCGCGTGCGCGCACGTCGCCGATGAGGATGGCGCGGGCTATTTCGGGATGTTCTCGGTGCAGCCCAACCTGCAGAACGGCGGCGTCGGCAAGGCCGTGCTGGCCGAAGCCGAACGCATTGCGCGCGAGGAATGGAAGCTCCCAATCATGAAGATGACCGTGATCGACATCCGCGACGAGCTCATCGCCTGGTACGAGCGCCGCGGCTACCGACGCACCGGCATCACCAAGCCGTTCCCGTATGGCGATGCGCGGTTTGGAATACCGAAACGCGACGACTTGCGCTTCGAGATCCTGGAAAAGGATTTGTGAAAAACTGGGTGCGCGTCTGCACGACGACCGAACTGCTGCCCGGCGAGCACACCGTGGCTTGGGACGGCGATACGGCTATCGTGGTGTTCAACTACGACGGCGATTTCTACGCACTGGAGGATCGCTGCAGCCACGAGGACTTTGAGTTGTCCGCGGGCAGCTTCGATGCCGACGAGGCGACGATCGAATGCGCGTTGCACGGCGCGAAGTTCGACGTGCGCGATGGCCGCGTGCTGTGCGCGCCGGCGTATCTGCCAGTGCCGAAGTTTCCGGTCAAGGTCGAGGACGGCGCGGTGTGGACGTGCGACGACCGTGGGTGATGCAGTCTGCGCTCAGAGGCTGCGCTGAATCCGCACCAGGATCGCATCGCCGCCGCCATCGAGGATGCTGCGCGCGGCCGCACCGTCGGCACCTGCATCGAGCAGCGCGGTATCGCCGGCATCCAACGCGACCGAAACGCCTGCCGACTTGACCGACGCGCGACCGCCGATCAGGTGGATCGCCCACGTCACGCCGGCTTCAGCGAAGAACACCATCGAGCCGACCAGCGGGCGGTGCCAGACCTGCATCGTGCAGCGATCGCGGCGCACGATGGCGTTGAAATCGCTGGTCGGTCCGTCCAGCAGATGGCATTGCACGCCGCGTTCGCCGGCGAACGCGACCCGTCCATGCGGAGGCGCGACTGTTTCGACCGTGCCGTCGTCGAAGCGCAGCTCCATGCCGTTACCCGACAGCAGCATCAGCACGCGATCGCAGCCCGGGAATGCGGAGAACGCGCAGTCGCTGTCGACTTCGGCGATAGACAGCCGCCAGTCCCAGTCATATGCACATCCCTCTGCAAGAGCCCGCACATCCTTGTGCGGACTTTCAAATTCGCGTTTTTCGTCGCGTGCGATTTCTCGTGTCCAGCCGAGTCCGTTGCGCCAGCGTTCGCGCCGGTATTCGTTGGCAGGGATCAGTCGTAGCGACACTTTTTCATTCTAGCGGAGCTACCTGTGTTTCAACACAAAAAAGCCACCCGACGCGCGTCCATGCGCGCCGGATGGCGGACCAACGCAAACTCAGCGCCGTGTGGCCGGAGCAGCGGCGGCAATCCCGCCGACCACGATCCGGTCGCGGTTCTTCTCGACCGTCTTCAGGCCGACGCCCTTGACCTCGGCGAGTTGGTCCGGCGTGCGGAACGCGCCGTGCTGCTTGCGATACGCGACGATCGCGGCGGCCTTGGACGGGCCGATGTTGATCAGCGCCTGTTCGATCGCGCCGGCGTCGGCCGAGTTGATGTTGACCTTCATCATCGGTTTGCTGTGCGACGAACGGGCGTGGCCGGCGGTCGAACTCGCGGCGACGACCGCGGCCTTGTTGGCGGGCGCAGCCTTGCCCGCGTGGGCGCTGCCGATCAGCAGCAACGACAGTGCAACGGTTTGCAGGATGGAATGGACTTTGTTCATGGTGGCGGCTCCTTGGCCTGGTGGGTTGTTCCTGCCGGACGCCTCAGTGCGTCCGGTGATGCCAGTGTCCGGCGTGCGTGTCCCGCGCCCTATCGCCGAACCGCGCGGTCGCGCCTGCGACGGTGGCGCATCGTCGGGTCGGAGTTTTCCTACCCCGGTCGCGGAGGGGAGTAAACTGCACGTCCCCGCAAGGAATCGCCTCATGGATCACACTGGATTGGACAAGACGCGCACCGATCGTTTCGTCGGCGAATTGTGGGACGACACGATCGTTCCCCAGTTGGTCGATTACATCCGCATCCCGAACAAGTCGCCGATGTTCGATGCCAACTGGGCCAGCCACGGCTACATGGACGACGCGGTGACACTGATGGAAGCGTGGGCACGCGCCCAGCCCATCGCCGGCATGCATGTCGAAGTCGTGCGCCTCGAAGGCCGCACGCCGCTGATCCTGCTCGACATACCGGCGAGCGAAGGTTCGGCCAGCGGCGATGATTGCGTGCTGCTGTACGGTCATCTCGATAAACAACCCGAGATGACCGGCTGGGCCGACGGACTCGGCCCATGGAGTCCGGTGATCCGCGGCGACAAGCTGTTCGGCCGTGGCGGCGCCGACGACGGCTACGCGATCTTCGGTTCGCTCGCCGCGATCATGGCGCTGCAGGAACAGAAACTTCCGCATGCGCGCTGCGTGATCCTGATCGAAGCCTGCGAAGAATCCGGCAGCTACGACCTGCCCTACTACGTCGACCACCTCGCCGCGCGGATCGGCAAGCCGTCGCTGGTGGTGTGCCTGGATTCGGGTTGCGGCAACTACGACCAGCTATGGTGCACGACCTCGCTGCGCGGCTTGGCCGGCGGCAACCTGATCGTGAACGTACTTAGCGAAGGCGTACATTCGGGCGATGCGTCGGGGATCGTGCCGTCGAGCTTCCGCATCCTTCGCCAACTGTTGTCGCGACTGGAAGACGAAGTCAGCGGCAAGATCAAGCCCGAAGGATTGTTCGTGCAGATTCCCGACGAGCGCCTCGCGCAGGCGCGCAAGGTGGCCGAGGTGATGGGCACCTCGGTGTACGACAAGTTCCCGTTCCTGCCCGGCATGACGCCGATGTCCGGCGATCTGACCGAACTCGTGCTCAACCGCACCTGGCGACCGGCGCTGTCGGTCACCGGCGTGGACGGAATGCCGCCGCTGGACAACGCGGGCAACGTGCTGCGTCCGTACACTGCGGTGAAACTTTCGCTGCGGTTGCCGCCGACGCTCGACGGCGATACCGCCGGCGCGATCCTGCAGAAACTGCTGCTCGACAACCCGCCGAACGGCGCGCACGTGTCGTTCAAGCTCGAGAAATCATCTACCGGCTGGAACGCGCCGCCGTTGTCGGACTGGCTGACCCACGCGATCGACCACGCCTCGCAGGATTTCTTCGGTGCGCCGGCGGTGCACATGGGCGAAGGCGGCACGATTCCGTTCATGGGCATGCTCGGCGAGAAATTCCCCGGCGCGCAGTTCATGGTCACCGGCGTGCTCGGCCCGCATTCCAACGCGCACGGCCCGAACGAATTCCTGCACATCCCGACCGGCAAGCGCGTTACCGCGTGCGTCGCGCGAGTGCTCGCCGAACACCACGCGGCGAGCGTCAAGGGACTCACAAACGGCGTCGGCGTGGCCGCCGGCGAAAGTCGTTTCGGCGACCACGGCTGCTGCTGAGGCGCGCGTATGACTATCCTCTACACTATCCTCGTCGGTTTCTTCATCGGCCTGATCGCACGCGCGCTCAAGCCCGGCGACGACCGCATGGGCCTGCTGGCGACCACCCTGTTCGGCGTCGCCGGCGCGCTGATCGCGAAATACACCGGCGAGTGGATGCACTGGTACAGCGCCGACGAACCGGTCGGCTTCATCGCCTCGGTGCTCGGCGCGATCGTGCTGCTGACGGTGTTCGCGCTGGTGCGCCCGAAGCGCACTCAGCGCGACCCGACTAACGACTGACGATCTGATCCACCAGCCGTTGCGCCAGCGCATCGGCGCTGGCATCCACGTTGAGCAGGTGGATCTCGGCGTTTTCCGGCAATTCGTACGGCGAGTCGATGCCGGTGAAGTTGCGGATCTCGCCGGCGCGCGCCTTCGCGTACAGGCCTTTCGCATCGCGCTGTTCGCACACCTCGATCGGCGTATCGACGAACACTTCGGCGAATTCGCCGGGCGCGAACATCTCGCGCGCCATCCGGCGTTCGGCGCGGAACGGCGAGATGAACGACACCAGCACGATCAAGCCGGCTTCCGTCATCAGCCGCGCGACTTCGGCGACGCGTCGGATGTTCTCGACGCGATCCTCGGCGGTGAAACCCAGGTCCTTGTTGAGG
>JANXZP010000119.1 GCA_025355485.1 Pseudomonadota bacterium | reverse complement strand
TACGTGCCGGTCGCGGTGCTGTAGGCGGCGGTCGCTTTGGCATAGGAACCGGTCGCTGTGGACTCGTAGCCAGAGGCATAGCTGCTCGCACCGGTGGCGGTGCTGTAGGTGCCGCCAGCGTAGCTGTTGAAGCCGGCGGCGGTACTCTTGGAACCTCGGGCGTAACTCTCCGGGCCGGTGGCGCTGCTGTAGAAGCCCACGGCTTTGCTCCGGAAGCCGGTTGCGTTGCTGGCAGTGCCGCTGGCGAGACTGTAGTCGCCAAGGGCAGTGCTGGACGAGCCGGAAGCAACAGCGTGCGAACCATTCGCCGTGCTGAAGGCACCGCTGGCGCTGCTGAAGGCACCGGTGGCGCTGCTCTGGGTGTTGCCGGCAGAGCTCTTGTAACCGGTCGCATTGCTGTACACGCCGCTGGCGGTGCTGTGATAGCCCAGAGCCGAGCTGCCCTTGGCGGAAGCCGTACTCTGGGTGCCGATCGCCGTGCTGCGGTAGCCGCTCGCGTTGCTGGAATAACCGAACGCGGACGCGCCGTAAGCGCTGGCCGAGCTGAAGTCGCCGACTGCAACGGAGGACAGGCCGGACGCCGAACTGGCATCACCAACCGCTGTGCTGAAGTCACCGTTGGCGGTGCTGTTGGCGCCGTTGGCCGTGCTGCTGGAGCCGCTGGCATCACTGTACGCGCCAGTGGCGGTGCTGCGGAAGCCACCGGCGCTGCTGCCGGCGCCGTTCGCGGTGGAGGCCGTGCCGCCAGCATAGCTGTTGTAGCCGGTGGCGCTGCTTTGGGCGCCCTTGGCGTAGCTGTTCTGGCCGAGCGCGGTGCTGTCGGTACCGATCGCCCTGGCGCCGTCGCCGAACGCGGATGCACTGATGCCCGATGCGCTGCTGCCGAAACCGATCGCCGTGCTGCCGGCACTGCCGGCGTAGCTGTTCTGGCCGAGCGCGGTGCTGTCGGTGCCTTTGGCGTAGGCGCCGTCGCCGAACGCCGACGAACTCACGCCCGCGGCGATGCTCTTGTAACCGACTGCCGTGCTCTGGGCACCCGAAGCCTTGCTGTAGGAGCCGATCGCGGTGCTGCCCTGCGCCGTGGCTTTGCTGTCGAAACCATTCGCAACGCTGTACGTGCCGCTGGCATTGCTGCCGGCGCCGGTCGCGGTCGCGCGGTAACCCGAGTAGCTGTAGGCGCCGGTCGCGGTGGAAGCATTACCGTTGGCGTAGGCAGCGTGGCCGGTCGCGGTGGAGTTGGTGCCATAGGCCTTGCTGTAAGCGCCGGTCGCAGTGGACAAGAAGTCCCTGGCATAGGCGCCGTCGCCGGTGGCGGTGGAACGTATGCCGGTCGCGTTGCTGTTATAGCCGGTGGCGGTGGCATATAGGGCGCTGGCGTTGCTGTTCTGGCCCAGCGCGGTGCTCTCGTTGGCGCTTGCATTGGCGTTATCGCCGAACGCCGATGAACTTACGCCTGCGGCTGAACTGTTGACACCAACGGCGGTGCTTTGGTTGCCGGTCGCGCCGGCTCCGAAACCGAAGGCGCTGCTGTCCACGCCGCTGGCAAGGCTGTTGGAGCCGTTGGCCGTGGCGCCGTAGGCGATGGCCTGGGCGTCATTGCCGGTAGCAGTCGTCCTGTCGCCATTCGCCTTAGCGTAATCGCCCGTTGCGGTGGAGAAATACCCGGTAGCGCTGGACTTGTAGCCGGTTGCGCTGTCGAACTTTCCGGTGGCGCTGCTGTAGGCGCCGGTAGCCGTGCTGCCTTGGCCGGCGGCGTTGCTCTTGTAGCCAGTCGCGGTGCTGTTGGTGCCGCCGGCGCTACTGTAGGCACCGCTGGCGCTGCTGCCCTGCTGGGTGGCGTAGCTCTTGTAGCCGTTGGCGGTGCTGTTCACGCCGTAAGCGTGACTGTTGCCGCCGGTGGCGGTGCTGCCGTTCTGGGTAGCGTAAGCGTGGGAGCCGGTGGCGGTGCTGTAGTTGCCGTAGGCGTGGCTGTCATGGCCGCTGGCCGTGCTGTCAGCGGCCGTGGCCTTGGCGAACTTGCCGGTCGCGACGCTGGAATAACCCGATGCCTTGCTGCCGTAGCCGGTAGCGGTGGCATAGAGGCCACTGGCGGAACTGTATGCGCCAGTGGCGGTGCCGCCGTAGTTGGCGTAACTGTGGAAACCGGTCGCAGTGCCTTGATAGTTGCCGTTGGATTTGGCGTAACTGTAGGCGCCGCTCGCGGTCGCGCCTGTGCCTTGGGCACTGCTCTTGTAGCCGCTGGCGGTGCTGTACAAGCCGGTCGCGCTACTGAACGCGCCGCTGGCACTGCTGCCTTGCTGGCTGGCGTTGCTGAAGGCGCCGCTCGCGGTGCTGTTCAAGCCACCGGCGGTGCTGCTGGTGCCGAACGCGGAACTGTTGGTCGCGGTGGCGGAGGACTGGTTGCCGCTGGCTGTACTGTAATTGCCAGTGGCCTCGGCGCTGAATCCGGTGGCGGTGCTGTAGCGTCCGCTGGCTGTGCTGAAGCGTCCGCTGGCGGTGCTGTCGTAGCCGCTGGCGGTAGCGTGGCTGCCGGTCGCCGTCGCGCCGTGAGCGGACGCCGCGGCGTAGTCGCCGAGCGCGATGCTTTCATTGACGTTGGAAGATGCGTGGAAACCGAACGCGCTGCTGTTGGTACCGTTTGAATAGCTGTAAGCGCCGGCGACAGTTGCGCCGGTGGCGTACGCAAAGCTGTGGTAACCGGACGCACTGGAGTTATCGCCGAGCGACTTGCTATAGGCGCCGCTGGCGGTCGCTCCCTTGGCGGCGGTGTAGTAGCCGCCCGAAAGCGCGCCACCGGCAACGCTCTTGTATCCGCTGGTGGCGTTGAAGTTGCCGACCGCCTTGCTGTACGCGCCGGTGGCGGTGCTGCCCTGGGTGAAGGTGTAGATCGGATTGCCGAAGCTCTTCCCGGCGTATCCGCCGGCGGCGAAGCTGTAGGCGCCCGAGACCGAGTTGCCCGTGCCGTACGCGTAGCTCTTGGAGCCCGACGCGGTGGAGTTCAAGCCGGTGGCCGCACTGTCGTCACCGACCGCTGTGGCGTGGACGCCATTGGCGAGCGCGGAGTTGCCCAGCGCACTGCTGTAGGCCTGGTAGGACTGGCTGGAATTGCCCAGCGACACACCGGCGTAGCCATGGGCGTGGGACTGGTAGCCCACGGCCAGTGCGCCAGTGTTCAGGGCGCTGCTGTTTGAGCCGATGGATGTGCTGTAGGCGCCGTAGGCATAGCTGTGGGCGCCGACGGCGGTGGCGCCGTTTCGCGGCACGAAGTTGTTAGGTTGTCCGGCGTAGGCTTGATAGCCGACGGCGGTGGTGTTGTTGCCGTAGGCATAGGAGCCCTGGCCGCAAGCTGTCGAGGTGCCGGTGAGTTCGGATCCGCCACCGCCACCGCAATACGTCGCCCATGCGGTTCCGGGAACCAGCGCCATGGTCGCTACGGTCAGGGTAGGAATCACTGCGGCGCCAGTACCCATGGCCATTGAAACGGCCAGCGCCAACATGGTTTTCTGCTTGCTCTTGGTGCTCATTGATGGACTCCTCTCCCAGCCGCTATGGCTGCCATTGATTGATTGAGTAAGGTTGACTCGTCGAGCGTGTTTCCCCGGCCGCGCAACCCCTTACCTACCTTCCCTACGTGAAATGCGTGACGAACCGGCCACGGCGTCGCCGGATGCCCGGTGGCGCGTACCGAGATTTCGCTCGTAGACGAAAAGCTAACACAAACTGATGCCGTCTGTGCAAGTGGTCACTGTTCGCGACGAGCGGTTGTGCTAAACCGACAAACGGCGACGGGGCTCCAGCGTTGACCCCCGCACGCCGCCCTGCCGCCGGTCAGAGGCTTTCCCGTTCCCTCCCCTCGGCGCCAGGCAACGGTTCGGCGGTCGGGCGCGGGCGGCTCCAGTCGTCGCGACCGCGCAGCTTGGGCTTGGCCGGCGCGCGCGAGGGCCGTGCTTCCGGCGCCTCGATGGTGAATTTCGCCTCCGATTTCGCGCCGTTCAACTCCAGTCGCAGGGTGTAATCGCCGGGTACCGCGAACAGCCGCTGGCGCAAGCGGATCGCCTCGGCCACCGGGGTCTTGTCCAGACCAGGCGGTTGCTTGGCGGCGTTCGCGTCCTTGGCCTGCGCGGCCAGCTTCAATGAGGCGCTTTCGGCAGCCAGCGCGAGATCGCGATCCAACAGCAGATCCCAGCTATAGGTGTTGATGCCGGCCTTCGCTGGAATCGCGATCTTGCGCACCGGATTGCTGTTCTTGTCGAGCACCGTGAGTTGCGCATCACCTGCGGCTTTCGCCCAGAACGGCAGGCTCACTTTCGGCAGATCGTTGCTTTCGTCGAACCACAATGACGGGGCACCGCGCCAGCCGCGATCGGCCTTCATCTTCTCGACCGGGAACAGGTGCACCGCTTCGCCACGCACTTTCGCGAGTTCCTGCAGCGGCAACACGTCGACGATCCACACGCTGCGGCCGTGCGTGCCGGCGATCAGTTCACGATCGCGCGGATGCACGACCAGATCGTGCACGGGCACGTTCGGCAGGTTGCCTTGCAAACTGTCCCAGTGCGCGCCGCGATCGAGCGAGACGTACACGCCGCGATCGGTGCCGACATACAGCACATCGGGATTCACGGTGTCC
>JANXZP010000104.1 GCA_025355485.1 Pseudomonadota bacterium | reverse complement strand
GCCCGCTCGTGGCGTTTTCACGCGGCCTCCACGCGGCTGGGCGTGTAATCTTCACAAAGCTGAAGGTCATATCGGGAGGCGCTTCAAATCATGTGGTTTCCGCTGCGACATGACCTTCCCCTCACCCCACCACCGGCTCCGTCGGCGGTTCCCCCCTCTCCCGCAAAACACACGCGGGCGAGGGACACTCGCGTCGCTACGCGACTTCCACGCTATGGAGCCTGCCATGCGCAACCGTGACGAACCGGCCGGACTGATCCTGCTCGTCGAGGACAATCGCAATATTTCCGAGATGGTCGGCGAGTACCTCGAAAGCCGCGGCTTCGGCGTGGATTATGCGAGCGATGGTCTCGACGGTTTCCGCCTCGCCAGCGAGAACAGCTACGACGTGATCGTGCTCGACCTGATGCTGCCGCGCATGGACGGGCTGGCGGTCTGCCGCAAGCTGCGAGAGGAAGCCAAGAAGGCCACGCCGGTGCTGATGCTCACCGCACGCGACACCCTCGACGACAAGGTCAGCGGCTTGGGCGCGGGTGCCGACGACTACCTCGTGAAGCCCTTTGCGATCCAGGAACTCGAGGCTCGTGTCCGGGCACTCATCCGTCGCGAGCGCCGTCAGGTCAGTGCGGAAATCCTGAAGGTCGGCGACCTAGTGTACGACACCGCAAGCATGCGCGTCACCCGCGGCGGCCAGGAATTGCAACTCTCGCCGATCGGCCTGCGCCTGCTCGCGATCCTGATGCGCGAATCGCCGAAGGTGATCAGCCGTCGCGACATCGAACGCGAGATCTGGGGCGATGGATTGCCCGATTCCGACACCCTGCGCAGCCATCTGTACAACCTGCGCAAGACCATCGACCGCGCGTTCGACAAGCCGCTGCTGCACACTGTGCAAAGCGCCGGCTATCGCATCGCCGACCTCGACGCGCCGCAGGCATGATCCGGCGTGCCGCAGCGGGGCTCGCCGAGCGGGCTGTCACGAACCAGGGCCTGCATACGCGATGCGCCGCCCTTCGCGCGGGATCGCCAACGTGATCGCCGAGCGCGGGCTGCGCCGGAAGATGTGGATCGCGTTCGCGATGCAGGTCATCGCGATCGGCCTCGCGACGGTGTTCGGCGTGTACGGCGCGACGATGGTGCTCAAGGACGTGCTGATCAAGCACGCGCTGCAGCAGGAGGCGGGCTGGTTCTGGCAGCGCCATTCCGACGACCCGGAACACCACATCCCCGACACCTTCAACATGATGGGTTATCTGGTGCCGCAAGGCGCGAGCGAGACGACGGTTCCCGAACCGCTGCGTGGCCTCGCGGCGGGTTACCACTCGATGCCCGAGGCGATGGGCGGGTCGCTGGTGTACGTGGACGATGCGCCGAAAGGAAAATTGTTGCTGGTGTTCAAGCAGACCCAGGTCAACAAGCTCGCATTCTGGTTCGGCGCGGTGCCGCTGTCGTTCGTGCTGATCGTGATTTACGCGATCGCGTGGCTGACCTACCGTTCGTCGCATCGCGCGATCTCGCCGTTGATCTGGCTCGCCAACCAGGTGCAGCAGTGGGATCCGAAGCGTCCCGATGCGACCGCGCTCAACGCCGAGAACCTGCCGGTGGACGTGCAGGGCGAAGCGCTGGTGCTGGCCTCGTCGCTGCACGAGTTCGCCAGCCGCATCGATGCGTTCGTGCAACGCGAACGCAACTTCACCCGCGACGCCAGCCACGAGTTGCGCACGCCCATGACGGTGATCCGCATGGCTGGCGACCTGCTGCTCGCCGATCCATCGTTGACACCGCACGCCGAGCGCACGGTGCAGCGCATCCAGTCGTCGGTCGGCGACATGGAATCGCTGGTCGAGGCGTTCCTGATCATGGCGCGCGACGGCGATGTTGGTTTGCCGGACGAGGATTTCGTGGTGAACGAAGTGATCCACGACGAGATCGAGAACGCGCGTGCACTGCTCGGCCGCAAACCGGTTGAACTGAAAATCGACGAGGCGGCCGCGTTCGCATTGCATGCGCCGCCGCGCGTGTTCGGCGTGTTGTTCGGCAACTTGCTGCGTAATGCCTGCAACTACACCGATGCGGGCAGCGTGATCGTGCACGTGCAACCGGGCAGGATCGTGATCGAGGATACCGGCGTGGGCATGGACGACGAGGAACTCGCCCATGTGTTCGAGGCGTTCTATCGCGGCGGCGAACGGCGCCAGGGCGGACACGGCATCGGCTTGAGCATCGTGCGTCGCCTGTCCGAACGTTTCGGCTGGCCGGTGAGCCTGGACAGCGAGGCGGGCAAGGGTACGCGCGCCACGGTGCTGTTTCCGAAGGCCAGGCCACTTGACGCCTGAAGCATTTCAGGGCGCGTTGCATGTCAACGCGTACCATCGCCGTACGTTGGATCAGTCTGATGCGCCTGCGCATCGCCACATGGATGTCCCATGCCGCAGCCCACCCGCACGCCGCTCCCACCCAAGCGCTCCCGCCGTATCGTCTGGATCGTGCTCGCACTGGCGATCCTGGCCGCAGGCGGCTGGTGGTGGCATGCGCGTTCTGCGGCTGACATCGGCAGCTATCGCACCGCAGCCGTCGATCGCGGCGCGATCGCGGTGACGATCTCCGCGACCGGCAACCTCAGCGCGATCACGACGGTGGATATCGGCTCCCAAGTCTCGGGCATCGTGCAGTCGGTGCTGGCCGACTACAACGACCATGTCGCCAAGGGCCAGATCATCGCCCGCATCGACCCCAGCAGCTTCAACGCGAAACTTCAGCAGGCGGGCGGGGCGGTGGCGGCGGCGCAGGCGCAGCTTGCGCAGGCGCAGGCCAGCGCGCTCAACACCCAGGCCGATTTCGCGCGCAAGTCGGATCTCGGCCAGCGTCAGTTGATCGCGCACAGCGATGTGGATGCCGCGCGTGCATTGCGCGACCAGGGGCTTGGCGCGGTCGCTGCGGCGAAGTCGCAGATCGCATCGCAACAGGCCGCCATGGACAGCGCGAAGTTCGATCTCGAACACAGCGTCATCCGTTCGCCGGTCGACGGCGTGGTGCTCACGCGCGCGGTCGAGCCCGGCCAGACCGTCGCCGCAAGCCTGCAGACGCCGACCCTGTTCCAGATTGCCGAAGATCTCAAGCAGATGCAGATCGTGCTCGCGGTGGACGAGTCCGACATCGGCCAGGTGAAAGTCGGCCAGAACGTGCGTTTCAACGTGGATGCATTTTCGGATCGCGATTTCACCGGCATCGTCAAGCAGGTGAGGCTCGGGGCGACCAACACCCAGAACGTGATCAGCTATCCGGTGGTCGTCACCGTCAACAACGACGATTTGACCTTGCTGCCGGGCATGACTGTGAATGCCGAAATCCAGATCAGCCGCCACGACAACGTGCTGCGGGTGCCGAACGCGGCGCTGCGTTTCCATCCAGCCGATGCGACTGCGACGACAGGCGCAAATAAAGGCGCGTCTTCTGCACGGACAGGCGGGGGCATGCTGACCGATGCGCTGCCGCAGATCGCGACCCAACTACATCTGGACGCGACCCAGCAGGCCGCGTTCGACCTGGCGATGGCAGCGATGGTTGCGAAGGCCAAGGAGCAACGCGCCAAGCGCGACGCGGCGAATGCGCAGGGCTCGACCGGCGCGAGCTTGTTTGGTGGTGGACGCCCACCGGGCAGCATCGCTGGCCAAGGCAGCCAGGGCGGCAATGGACAAACCGGCGCTCGCGGCGGCGCGCAGAACGCGCAGCGCATGCTTGCGCGCGTTGCGCAGCAATTCGCGGATTTCCGTGCGACGCTGCATCCGGATCAGCAGCAGGCGTGGGATACCGCATTGCAGGGGCTCGCCGGCGAGAAGCACGCAACGCTGTACAAATTGGTCAACGGCAGCGCGCAGCCGGCCAACGTGCGCACCGGCGCCAGCGACGGCAATTTCACCGAAGTCAGCAGTGGCCTTGCGGAAGGCGACACCGTGATCGTCGGTAACGCAACCATCGACGCCGCGAAGAAGTGAGCATGTCGCAATGAGCGCGGCGATGACAGGATCCGGACGCGAGGCGATCGTGAACCCTCGCGCTGCGACGCCCGTGATCGAAACCATCGGCCTGGGCAAGGTCTACATGCCCGGCAGCGAAGCCGAAGTCGTCGCGCTGCACGATGTCGCTCTGCGCATCGGAGCCGGCGAGTTCGTCGCGATCATGGGGCCGTCGGGTTCCGGCAAATCCACCCTGATGAACCTGATCGGCTGCCTCGACACGCCGACGTCGGGCCAGTACTTGTGCGATGGCGTGGACGTGGCCACGCTCGACGCAGAGCAACGCGCAGTGCTGCGCGCCGCAAAAATCGGCTTCGTGTTCCAGGGTTTCAACCTGTTGAATCGCCTAACCGCACTCGAAAACGTGATGATGCCGTTGGGGTATACCGCAACGAAACTTGCCGACCGTGCGCAACGCGCGCGCGATGCGATGGCGGCAGTGGGGCTGGGCGAGCGTGTGTCGCATCGTCCGAGCGAATTGTCGGGTGGCCAGCAGCAGCGCGTTGCGATTGCGCGCGCATTGATCAATTCGCCATCGCTGATCCTCGCCGACGAGCCGACCGGCGCACTGGATTCCAGGACCGGCGAGGAAATCCTCGCGCTGTTCAAGCGCTTGCAATCCGAGGGACAGACCGTGGTGCTGATCACCCACGATCCGCAGATCGCCGCGCATGCCGATCGCATCTGCGTGATGCGCGATGGCGAACTGCATCCGGCCGAGGTCGCTGCATGACGCTGACCGATACCATCCGCACCGCAGTCTTCGCGTTGCGTGCCAACTCGCAGCGCAGCGCGCTGGCTCCCGCATGACCCTGACCGATACCATCCGCACGGCAGTGTTCGCGTTGCGCGGCAATTGGATGCGCAGTGCACTGACCTCGCTCGGCGTGATCATCGGCATCGCGGCGGTGATCGTGATGGTTTCGGTCGGGCAGGGCACGCAGTCCGAGATCGACAAGCTGGTGTCGGGACTCGGCGCGAGCCGGCTGGACATCGCCTCTGGGTCGGCGAAAGCCGGTGGCATCCGACTGGGCGCAGGCAGTCGCGCGTCGTTGTACGACGGCGACGTCGATGCGATCCGCAAGGAAATTCCGGCGGTGCAATACGTCACCGGCACCGTGCGCGGCAGCACCCAGGTCGTGTACGCGGAAAACAACTGGTCGACCAGTTGGCAGGGCGTGCAACCGGACTGGTTCGTCATAAACGGCTGGACGATCGCACTGGGCGCCGAGTTCGAAGCACACGACTACAGCACGGCGGGCAAAACGGTACTGCTCGGCGAAACCGTGCGCCAGCAACTGTTCGGCGACGACGACCCGACCGGACAGACGGTGCGCATCGGCAGGGTGCCGTTCCGTGTCGCCGGGGTGCTCGCAGCGAAGGGCCAGAGCGGCTTCGGCCAGGATCAGGACGACGTGTTGGTCGTGCCGCTGGATACCGCGCGACGTCGGCTGACGCGCGCCGCCACGCTGGCGCCCGGCGCGTTGCAGCAGATCAGCCTGGGCATCGCCAATGGCGAGAGTCTCGATGCAGTGCAGTCGCAGATCGAGGACTTGCTGCGCCAGCGCCATCGGATCAGACAAGGCGACGAGGACGATTTCTCGGTGCGCAATATTTCGGAAATCATTGCGACGCGCACCCAGACCACGCGGCTGATGTCGCTGCTGCTCGGCGCGGTCGCGACCATCTCGCTGATCGTCGGCGGCATCGGCATCATGAACATCATGCTGGTGTCGGTTACAGAGCGCATCCGCGAGATCGGCCTGCGCATGGCGGTTGGCGCCGGGCCGTCGGACATCCGCGCCCAGTTCCTTGCCGAAGCGATGCTGATCTCGATCATCGGCGGCACGCTCGGCATCGCCATCGGTATCGTCGGTGCATTGCTGGTCAGCCACTTCGGCGCTTTGCCAGTGCTGCTGAACTGGAAGGTGATCGTGCTGGCCGCCGGCTGCTCGATCGCCACCGGCTTGTTTTTCGGCGTCTATCCGGCGCGCAAGGCCTCGCTGCTCGATCCGATCGAGGCATTGCGGCAACAGTAGGTATCACGGCACTGCGATCCGCAGTCGCACTCGGGTATCCTGCCGAATTGAATGAACGCAGGGTTCTTCCCATGCCGATCCGGAGGCTGATACTCGCCATGATGCTGCCTATGTCCGCCATCGCTGCAAGTGCAGCCTCCACATCCAATTCCACTGCACCCGAAACGCAGCACCGAACCGCGCTCGTCATCCACGGCGGCGCCGGAACGATGTCGCGCAAGGACCTCACGCCCGAACGCGAGCGCGCGATCCGCGCGGCGATGGACCAGGCGCTCGACGCCGGTAACGCGGTGCTGAAATCCGGCGGCAGTGCGCGCGATGCGGTGACCGCGGCGGTCGTGATCCTCGAGGACGATCCGCATTTCAACGCCGGCAAGGGCGCGGTGTTCAACCACGAGGGCGTCAACGAGCTCGATGCGTCGATCATGGACGGTGCGACGCTCGAAGCCGGCGCGGTCGCAGACGTGCATCGTGTGAAGAATCCGATCCTGCTCGCGCGCGCGGTGATGGAGAAATCGCCGCACGT
>JANXZP010000044.1 GCA_025355485.1 Pseudomonadota bacterium | reverse complement strand
CGATTCCGGCCCATAGATTTCGACCACGCGACCCTTGGGCAGGCCGCCGATGCCGAGCGCGATGTCGAGCATCAGCGAACCAGTGCCGATCACTTCGTGAGGCTCGCAAGCCTTGTCGCCCATGCGCATCACCGCGCCCTTACCGAACTGCTTGTCGATCTGGCTCAGTGCCGCTGCCAGTGCGCGTTTCTTGTTTTCGTCCATGGTGACGGCCATTGGTGGTTCCTCGGTCGGTGTGGTGGGCTTTCGTTGCAGGCAATCTAGAAGATGCGGGTCGCACAGGTTGAGACGGTTGCAGCGGGAAGCAGCATCTCGCTACGCGTGGCGGGAAGATGTCGGTCATTGCCGCGAGTGCTTGTAAGAAAATCACCCGTACCACGCTGGTTCATGCCCAAGGAACTCGTGATTGTTGTGTTCATCGCTGCGGTTTTCATCGAATCGAACATCTATCGGTTCGGCCGAATCAGGCCGCAGTAAAGGCCTTCGATCGCGAAATCGTCGTCGGGCTTGACCACGATCGGCGCGAAATCAGGATTGCGCGGCAGCAGGCGGATCGCGTCCTTGCTGATCTTGAGCAGCTTGACCGTGATCTCGTCGCCGATGCGCGCAATCACGACCTGCCCCGAACGCGCCTCCGATGTGCGGTGCACGCCGATCAGGTCGCCATCGAAGATGCCTTCGTCGCGCATCGAATCGCCCTTCACCCGCAGCATGTAATCCGGCGCAGGCGCGAACCGGACGCGATCGAGCAGGATGTAGTCATCATCCGAACCAACATCAGCGCCGATCGGCAAACCAGCCGCAACCTGGCCGAGCAGAGGCACGCGGATACCGACGTCTTCGTGCGCCACAGCGAGCGCGAGTTCGTGCTGCGGCGGAGTTGGGGGCTGTAGCACGCGGATGCCGCGTGCGCGGCCGGGAATACGCTCGATCGCGCCGGCCGCTTCCAGCGCTTCCAGATGGTATTGCGCACCACGCACGCCCTTGAAGCCGAACGCCCTGGCGATCTCGGTCTGCGATGGCGGCATGCCCTCGGCGTCGATGCGCTCGGCGATGAGCGCGAGAATGGCGTTCTGGGTTTCGGTTAGCGACATGTTAGTAGTAATACTACTAACGGCTGATCGGGTCAAGCGGGGAAGCCAGCGTCGCGTTTCCGTCCCGTCTGTGACCTCAGCCTTCAATCATGCCCAGCAAGCCTTTCAATGCGGCCACCACGGTCTGCCGGCGCACGGCTTCGCGGTCGCCGTGGAAGTGGAAGGCCTCTGCGCGCGGATAGCCGCCGCGACGCTTCCAGCCGATCCAGACCGTGCCGACCGGTTTGTCTGGCGTGCCGCCGCCAGGCCCGGCGATGCCAGTGACCGCCACCGAAATGCTCGCGCCCGAATGCATGAAAGCACCCGACACCATTTCCAGCACGGTGTCGCGGCTGACAGCGCCGTGCACTTCGAGTGTCTGCGGCCTCACGCCCAGCAACGCCTGCTTGGCCTCGTAGCTGTAGGCGGCGAGCCCGCAGTCGAACCAGTCCGAACTGCCGGCGATGTCGGTCACGGTCTTGGCGATCCACCCGCCGGTGCAGCTCTCGGCGGTGACCAGCATCAGGTAATGCGATTTCAGCGCCTGGCCGACGCGCTGCGCAAGTTCGCTCAGCGCGGCGTCGTCGGGTACGTCGATACGCGCGCCGGTCGCGTGCATCTCGTCGTCGTTGTTCTGGATCACGGAATCATGCGGCACAGGCGTGGCGCTCTCGGGCAAACTATGCAGACGCCGTTCTAGCGCAATTCGCCCCCGCTGTCATGAACCCCGGCTGTGATCAAACTCAGGACGTCAGTGAAATCCAGCAATCCCCAGCACAGCGACGACGGCCCGCAGCACACGCCCTTGATGCGCCAGTACTTCGCTGCCAAGGCCGAGCATCCGGACATCCTGCTGTTGTTCCGGATGGGCGATTTCTACGAGCTGTTCTACGACGACGCGCGCAAGGCAGCGAAGCTGCTCGACATCACCCTGACCCAGCGTGGTGCGTCTGCCGGTGCGCCGATCCCGATGGCAGGCGTGCCGGTGCATGCGTACGAGGGTTATCTCGCGCGGCTGGTCGCGCTCGGCGAGTCGGTTGCTATCTGCGAACAAATCGGCGATCCGGCGCTCGCAAAGGGGCTGGTCGAACGCAAGGTCGTGCGCATCGTCACGCCGGGCACCGTCACCGACGATGCACTGCTGGATGATCGCCGCGACACCTTGCTGATGGCGGTGTCGCGTGGCAAGTCGGGTTACGGACTCGCATGGGCGGATCTCGCGGGCGGGCGCTTCCTGGCCAACCAGGTCGCCGATGCCGATGCATTGCTCGCCGAACTCGCGCGCCTTGAACCGGCCGAATTGTTGTTGCCCGACGAGGACGGCTGGCCGGAAGCTCTGCTCGCGCGCAGTGGCTTGCGACGGCGCGCACCGTGGTTGTTCGATGCCGAAGCGGGACGACGTCGCCTGCTGGAATTCTTCGGCGTTAACGAGTTGGACGCATTTGGCTTGCAGGAGGCACCGCTTGCGATCGGCGCGGCTGGCGCATTGCTCGGCTATGTCGAGGAAACCCAGAAGCAGCGACTCGCGCACCTGAATTCCATCGCAGTGGAATCGAGCGACGACAGTCTCGCGATGAATGCCGCGACGCGGCGCCATCTCGAACTCGATTCGCGTTTCGATGGCCGCAACGAGCACACCTTGCTCGGCATCCTCGATACGACGATCACGCCGATGGGCGGGCGCCTGCTGCGGCGTTGGCTGCATCGTCCGTTGCGCGATCGGAACATTCTTGCGCAACGCCATCACGCGGTCGGCAGCCTGCTCGAAAGCCGTATCGGCGCGACGCTGCGCGAACGCTTTCGCGCGCTCGGCGATATCGAACGCATCCTGACACGCGTTGCGCTGCGTTCGGCGCGACCGCGCGATCTGTCCACGTTGCGCGACGGTCTCACGATGTTGCCAGCGATCCGCGACAATATTGCTGTGCTGGATTCACCGCGCATTGATGCGTTGTTGCGCGAGCTCGGCAACGACGATTGCCGCGCAAGCGCGATCTGCGAGGACCTGCTCGCACGCGCGATTGCTCCGCAGCCGGCGCTGCGACTCAACGATGGAGGCGTCATCGCGGATGGCTTCGACGCCGATCTCGACGAGCTGCGGATGCTGTCGACCAACGCCGATGGATTCCTTGTCGAACTCGAGGCGCGCGAGAAAGCAGCGACCGGCATCGCGACACTCAAGGTCGGTTACAACCGCGTGCACGGCTACTACATCGAGATCAGCAAGGGCCAGTCCGAACGCGCGCCGGTGCATTACACGCGCCGACAGACGCTGACCGGCGCCGAGCGCTACATCACCGAGGAGTTGAAGCACTTCGAGGACAAGGTGCTGTCCGCGCGCGAGCGCTCGCTGCAACGCGAGCGCGTGCTGTACGAGGAACTGCTCGAAACGCTCAACGCACATCTTGCGCCATTGCGAAAACTTGCGGACGCGTTGTCCGAACTCGACGTGCTCGCCGCATTCGCAGAGCGTGCGGAAGCACTGGACTGGAGTTGCCCGCAGCTTGTCGAAACACCCGGCATCCGCATCGAACGCGGCCGCCATCCGGTCGTCGAAGCCGTGCGCAGCGAGCCGTTCGAACCGAACGATGTCGTGCTCGATGCAGAACGCCGGATGCTGGTCATCACCGGCCCGAACATGGGCGGCAAAAGCACCTACATGCGGCAGACCGCGCTGATCGTGCTGCTCGCAGCTATCGGCAGCTATGTGCCTGCCGCGCGCGCGGAGATCGGCCCGGTCGATCGCATCCTCACGCGCATCGGCGCGGGCGACGATCTCGCGCGCGGGCAATCCACGTTCATGGTCGAGATGAGCGAGACCGCGTACATCCTGCACCACGCGACGCCGCATTCGCTGGTGCTGATGGACGAGATCGGTCGCGGCACATCTACTTACGACGGGCTCGCGCTCGCGAAAGCCTGCGCGCTGCAACTCGCGCGCGAGAACCGTGCGCTGACCTTGTTCGCGACGCACTACTTCGAACTCACGCGACTCGTCGAACCGGGCAATGGCATCGCGAACGTGCATTTGGATGCGGTCGAACATCACGATAAAGGCGGGGGCGACAAGCTCGTGTTCATGCACGCGGTCAGGGAAGGGCCGGCGAACCGCAGTTTCGGATTGCAGGTCGCGTCGCTCGCCGGTTTGCCGAAAGCTGTCGTCGATGATGCACGCGGTCATCTGGCCGAGCTCGAAGCGAACGAACGCAATCCTGTGCCGTCGAAGCATCGTGACGTGCAAACATCGCCGCAACTTGGCCTGTTCCGCGAGCCGCCCTCGCCCGCGCTGGCTGCACTCGACGGCATCGACCCGGATGCACTGAGTCCACGCGAGGCGCTCGAAGAGTTGTATCGACTCAAACGGCTGCGGTGAACCGGCCTCGCCCGCAGGCACTGGGCGATCGACCGCGGCAATTGATTCTCGATCTACTGTGCGTCGATATCGCCCAGTGCGCGGATCAACCGACGCGCACGTTTATCGGGTTTCGTGAGTGGCGCGCGGTAACCGGTTGCTTCCATGCGGCGACGTTCGCGTTCAAGTTCGCGCGCAGTGCGTGATGCAGCGGTTTCGCGATATAGCATTTGTGCGACGCTGGCTGGGCCGCGTTGCGCCGAAAGCGCGAACACGATCACTTCAAAGCGTTCCTCGCCACGCGCGATACGCAGAGTTTCGCCCGCACGCAGCAGCGTCGCCGGCTTGCCCGGTTGCGCATTGACGTCGACCTTGCCCGCTTCGATTGCATGCTTGGCCAGCGCGCGCGTCTTGAAGAACCGCGCAGCCCACAACCACAGGTCAAGGCGCACGCCATCGTGCGGCGGCCTCTTTTCGGATTTGTTGTTGGCAACTGACATCATCATTTTTTGGAATGCGGAATCGCACCATCATCAGTGCGCGCCAGCTCAATCGCAATCCCGTATCGCGCACAGCAAAACGGCCGCATCAGCGGCCGTTTGCGGAATCATGTTGCGGAAGCGCTTACTCGGCAGCAGCAGCCTTGCTCGCGGCGGTCTTGGCGGCCGTTTTCGCGGCGGCGTTGCCGGCGAGATCTTCCTTGATGCGCGCCTTCTTGCCTTCCAGTTCGCGCAGGTAATACAGCTTGCCGGCGCGCCCCTTGCCGCGGCGCTTGACCTCAACCGAATCGATCACCGCGCTGTGGGTCTGGAACACGCGCTCGACGCCGAAACCATGCGACATCTTGCGCACGGTGAAGGCCGAATTCAGGCCGCGATTCTTTTTCGCGATGACCACGCCCTCATAGGCCTGCACGCGCTCGCGATTGCCTTCCTTGACCTTGACGTTGACCACGACGGTATCGCCGGGGCCGAACTCTGGAAGCTCGCGCTTGATCTGGTCTGCTTCGAATTGCTGGAGCTTGTTCATGGCACGCTACCGTTCGATGGTGCCGAGGCAGGGCCCGGCAGGAAGTCGCATAGTGTAGCCGATGGCTAAGGGCGCTGGCTAGACCCGCGATCTCAGGACTCGTTTTTCGCCTGACTGGCCAGCCACTCGTGCCGGAACGCGTCGAGCAACGCGCGATCGTCGTTGTCCAACTGCGCGCGCGCAAGCAGATCCGGGCGTCGCAACCATGTGCGGCCCAGCGATTGCTGGCGCCGCCAGCGGCGGATCGCGGCGTGGTCGCCGGACAGCAGTACGTCGGGGATGCCGGCTGTGCCTTCGGTATCCGAGCGCGTGTAATGCGGGCAATCGAGCAGACCGTCCTCGAACGAGTCCTGCGCCGCCGAATCGGCATCGTTCAATGCGCCTTCCTGCAAGCGGCCGATCGCATCGAGCAGCACCGCCGCAGCCAGTTCGCCGCCGGACAGCACGTAATCGCCAATCGATATCTCTTTGTGCACCTCGCGCGCGATCAGGCGTTCGTCGATGCCTTCGTAGCGTCCGCACAACAACAGCAGGCGCGGCATCGTGGCGAGCCGACGCACGGTGGCCTGGGTCAGGCGTTCGCCCTGTGGGCTGAGGTAGATCAATGGTGCCGGTTCTGCATCCACGCCTGCGGCTGCCGCGCGAGCCGCGTCAATGCAGGCGCGCAGGGGGTCGATCAGCATCAACATGCCGGGACCACCGCCGAACGGGCGATCGTCAACACGACGGTATTTGCCGGTCGCGTAATCGCGCGGATTCCAGGTTTCGAGTTGCAACAGCCCGCGCTCGCGTGCGCGCCCGACCACGCCGACATCGGCGCACTGGCGCAGGAAATCGGGAAACAGGGTGATGGCATCGAGGCGCATGGCGTGCGGTCTTCAGAAATCCGGATCCCAGTCCACCACGATCCGGTTCGCGTCGAAATTCACCGAAACAAGGTGCGGCGCCACGAACGGAACCAACCGCTCGCGATCACCGTGCACGACCAGCACATGGTTGGCGCCGGTTTCGAGCAGATGCGACACCGTTCCCAGCGCAACGCCATCGACGGTCACGACGCCCAGCCCTTCCAGATCGACCCAGTAGTATTCGCCGGACTTCGGCGGCGGCAATGCACTGCGCGGTACGCTGATCTCGAAACCGACCAGCTGCTGTGCGCTGTCGCGATCGTCGATGCCGGGAACCGTGGCGACCAGCGCCTGCCCGTGCGTGCGACCGCGCACACCGGCCATCGGGGATGCGGACTCACCGCGCACAAGCGTCCATGGCTGATAGCGGAAGATCGCTTCGCGTGGATCGGTCCAGGATTCGAGCTTGATCTCGCCGCGCACGCCGAACACGCCGGAGATGCGTCCGAGCAGAATTGGTCGATCCGCAGCCGGGCGATTCGCGTGGGACGAACCGGCTTGCCGGTCGTCTGCGGTCGCGCTCACGCGCAACCCGCCAGCATCACGCCGCCTTGGGCTGCGATGCTTCCTTGAACAGCATGCGCACCTTGTCGGTCATCTGCGCGCCGTTGTCGAGCCAATGCTGCACGCGGCCAGTGTCGAGCTCGATGCGCTTCTCGTTGGCGCCGGCGATCGGGTTGTAATAACCCAGGCGCTCGAGCGAACGGCCGTCGCGCTTCTTGCGCTGGTCGGTGGCAACGATGTGATAGAACGGACGCTTCTTGGCGCCGCCGCGAGTCAGACGAATCTTGACCATGGATGTGGATCTCGGTGATGGCTGATGGGCTGCCGGGCAAGACGTCGCCGGTAGCAAGCTGCGTAGGATAACCCATTCGGGGACAGCGACGAAACCCCTTGCCGGGTTGACCGCCATCGCCTCAAGCGCCCGCCGCTGGCGAAGTCGGAACCTCGCCAGCGGCAGTCCCTGTGATCCCCGAACCTCTAGTGCCCGATATGGTTGATCGCGGTGTTCAGGATCAAGCTGCCGCGACCGCTCACGAAGTCGTAGCCGCGTTGCGCGGTCGAGCCGCGGTTGTTGCCGATGTAGATGTCGTGGAAGTCGGTCGCCGGGAGGGCGTAGATCAGCGGGGCCGCAAATCCGACGCCCGTCCCCTTGACCGCGATCACGCGGGCCCAAAGGCCTGCGAAAAGTGGCGCGGACAAGCTGGTGCCGCCAAACGTATAAGTGGCGCCGTTATAGATGATGTTCGCACCGGAATGCGGATCGCCATCGAATGAGACGTCGGCGTCGACGCGCTTGGTACCCGACACCAGGGCATTCTGCCAGGCCGGCTTGGGTTCGAATGTGCTGGCGCTGCCACCGCTGGAATCCCACACCCTTTCGCCGTTCCATGTCGTCGTGGATCCGGTCAGCAAGGTCGTGCCTGAAATCGCCATGACGTACGGCGAGGAGGCCGGATAGCTCGGCGTGGTGCCGCCATCGCCGCATTCGTCGGCACCCAAGTCGCCGGTGGCGACCGAAAATGTCTGGCCCTGGGCGACGGCGGTGGCGAAGATCTGGTCGTCCGCGGCGGCATCTCCACTTTCCTGCGAGTAGAGTTCGCACAAGCCCAGCGACATATTGATGATCTTGGCCGCGTTGGCGGTGACCGCTGCATTGAGGTTCGCCGTAATGCCGGGAAGCGACAGGTCGGGCTGGTTGTAGAAGATGATCTTGCCAACCCGGCCACCCGCCATGCCGACGATGCTCTGGCTATCCAGGTTCCATTCGCCGGTACCGGAGGTATCGGTGCTGGTGCCGCCGGTGTTGACGGTTTGCGTGACCACCGTGGGGAACCCATGCGCGGCGGTGAACGAGTTCAGGTCGGTGATGGTCTGTGTGAGGGAGCCCGAGGTGATGATGCCCACGCTTACGCCGGCTGCCGTCGGAACGTTGTTTGCGCCATAAACCGCTGGGAAATCATTCGGATAGTGGCCTACGCCGAAAAACGCGGCCGTGGCCTGGGGATTGAGCTGTTGCGCGTACGTGTGCATCTGGTGCACAGACTGCAAGCCGACGACCGACAGCACGCTGTCCTTGAGAGCCAGCGGGATGTGCGCATCGTCGTTGTTGGCGAACGCCATCCGGCCTTCTCTGGTCTTCACGCTAACGAACGACGTCAGGAATGCGCTGCGTGCGGCGTTGGCATTGCCATCGGCCGATACCAGCAACCGGTTCGGTGCAATCTCGACATTCCTGAAGCCCGAGCGGGTCAGGTAATCCGCGACCCTCTGCGCTTCCGACTGCGTCGGGGCGTGATTGGCCAGGAATGTTTCCCGGCTCATCGGCTGCGCCACGCCACCCACCGCGTTCTTCGCCACGTTCGCGATGAAGCTGTCGAGCGCGTCGCGGTTGTGCATCTTCAGCGCGACCACGATATGGATCGGCTGCGCCACCGGTAGCGCGCCGGTGACCACGTCGCCCTGCCGCAATGTCGTGGTGCGCGCGACCGTGGCCATCGTGTCCGACCCCGGGGTCGCTGCGATCGTACTCATCGCCAGCAGCAAAGCGGGCATCGCTATGGATGCCTTGCGCAGGAAAGAAACTGTCATCTGGATATCCTCGTCAGATCTGTCAGAAAAAAGGCGCCGTGCCATCGCACGTCCCCAAGCGAACTACGTCGGCAGGCGCTGCTTAGTCGTTCCAACGTTTCCGGCCCCCACGCAGCAATCGGCGCACATTCCGTGACCGAATTCGCATCATGCAGCGCAGGAGACGACAATTCCAGCACATCCCGGTCGCGAACACCGCCCGGATATGAAAAACCCTTCCAGCGTCGCCACCGGAAGGGTTCGTGATGCATCGGCTGATTAAATATCAGCGCCGATCAGTTGCAGGTCGGGAACTTGAACGAGGCGATCTGCGTGCTCCAGTTGAACGCGCCGGTCGTGGATTCGTATTCGTTCGCGTACCAGAACGTGCAATCGTCCACCGGATCGAGCGTCATGCTGCTGTAATCGCCCCAGCGGGCGAGGTTCGAGCCGCTCTGCGCGCCGCCGCCGGCGATGATGCTCGCCTCGGTCTGCATCGTGTTGAGCGGATCGCTGCTCAGGCGTCCGGTGTAGCGGATCGCCGGATAGATCGAACTGCTCGAGGCGCTGTAACCGATCGCCATGTCGCCGAGCTTGTCCATCGCCACCGACGGCATCCAGCGGAACGTGCTATCCGGCGAGAACGTGGATTGCTGGTACACGACCGGCGTCGCACCGGGGCTGCGAACCTCGTACCAGCGCACGCCCGTGTACGGATTCTGCTTGCTGGTACCGACCTTGACCGAATGCGACACCACCAGCGACTCGTTGCCGCCGAAGTTGCGGTAGGCCAGACGGTACATCAGGCGGTCGGCGAGCGAGTCGAGCTTCTGCCGCGTATTGAGCTGCGGGACGCAGGTGCCGCCGCCGCAGGCGGTCGCAAAGCTCGACACGCCGATGACCGTCGGGCTGCCCAAGGTTGAATTGGCCGAGTTGGTCCAGTCGACATGGAACTTCCACAGGTTCAGCGAGCTGGCGCCGAAGTTCATCAGGTAGTTCGGCGAACCGGCCGGCGGTGCGGTGGCGCCATCCGCGTCCGCAGGCAGCACGCCGCCGTAGGAGGTGGACAACTGGAAGCACTGCTGCGTGGCCGGCGCGCCGGTCAGCATCTTGCCGCGGTCGTAGGCGCACAGCTTGGCGCCCGCGAAGGTGTTGCCGTTGAACATGTTGAAGGTTTCGTAGTACGCGTCAGGCCATACGCCCATCTTCGGATAGTCCGGGAAGGTGCTGCCGTAGGGGAACGCGTACAGCCAGTACGAACCGGTCGCATCGCTGGTCTGCGACACCGCCACGCACTCGTAGTACGGCGCGGCGGTCACCGCGAACTGCGAGATTACCCAGCGTCCGGCGGCCTTGTCGTACACCACCGTCGCGTCGCCGTCGTTGTCGGCCGCGCAGGAACCGCCCAGGCTCTGCCACAGGGTGTTGGTCGGCACAGGGCCATAGATCACCGACTTGGTGGCCTTGTCGAACACCGCCAGGCCCGAGTTCACCACTTCCACGTACTGGGTCGCACCGACCGCACCCGTGATATCCGGCGGGGCGCTGTTCACGGTGAACGTGCCTTGCGGGCCGGTGAACCCGTTGCCGACGCCGAGCCTGCCGCTGCCGAAGGTGGGCGCGAACGGACTGCCCACGCTGCCGCTCTGCACCGCGCCATCGGTCGGATTGCCGGGGCCGTCGAGGAACGGCAGCGGGTGCATCGGATGTTCTTTCTGGCCCTTGGCGAAATCGTCCGGACGAGGGGTCGTGCCACGCAGCGAGTGCGCGGTCGCGCCGTTCTGGGCCTGGGTGACTTCTGCACCGGCGGCCGATGCGTTGCCGGCATAAAAAGTGCCGACTCCCATCGCCAGCAACAAGGCAGGCATCACTAAAGACGCCGCACGCGGAAACGAAGCTGTCATCTGAAATCTCCTAGGATTGGTCAAGCTGAAAGGGATATCCGAGCGTCAGAACCCCGGGTGCGATGCGCATCGGTGCACGTCGTGCTGTCCCGATGCTGCGAGCCCCGTATTATTTTTATTACACGCCATGCGATGTGCCCCCGAACACAGCTACTTGCACAGGTGTCGGATTTCCCCGGTCAGCTATCACGCCATGCCGGGAGCTAGCGGACGGCACACATTAGTGACATGAGTCACAGGTTGCACCTTGCGGTGCAGCA
>JANXZP010000043.1 GCA_025355485.1 Pseudomonadota bacterium | reverse complement strand
GGTCAGCACGCTCGAATTGCAGCGATTGCCACTGGGCTATCTGGGCTTCGGTATGCTCGCGCTCTGGGTCCTGGGATTGCTGGCGGTCCTCGGTCCCGCATGGCGCGCCGCGCGCGTGCCGCCGGCGGTCGCCACGCGCAGCGTCTGAAACCTCTACACCGATATGCGCCCGCGCGATGCGGGCGCCGCCTTTCCCCGCCACACAGGAGACATTTCCATGCCCGTTCGCCCCATCCTGAAGATCGCTGCGTGCTTCATCCTCGCCGCGCCGTTTGTCGCGCTTGCTGGCGAGCACATGCATGGTTCCGGATCCGACGAGGACATGGTCTGGAGCGACGACGGCCACGAACTCGTCATGCATTCCCACGACGGCAGCGGCATCGTGGTCGACAGCACCCAGCCTTCGCCTTACCACGGGCTGCGCGGCGGCGACGTCGTCCTCTCGCTCGACGGTCGCGGCTTGACCCGCCTCCACGACCTGATGGACGCGCTGAGACGCCACGACAAGTCGCCGGCGATCCTGCGCGTGCGCCGCGATGGCGGCGTGGTTTCGCTGACCCTCTCGGCGGCCGACTGCAAGGCGCTCGTGCCGCCGCCACCCCCATCACCGCCTGCTCCGCCGCCGCCGCCGCAGAATTGAGGATCGCTCCTCTGTCATCATGGCGCGCATCGACTCGAAGCGCAGGCAGCTTTCCGTGACGTCCATGCCCACCATCCTCGTAATTGACGATAACCCGACCGTTGCAACTGCGCTTGAGGTGCTGTTCTCGTTGCACGAACTGCGCACGCTGAGCGCGCAATCGCCGCAAGCCGGGCTGGCACTGCTCGAACGCGAACGCATCGACCTCGTCGTGCAGGACATGAACTTCCGCGCTGACACCACGTCGGGCGAAGAAGGCGAAGCCCTGTTCCGCGCGATCCGCGAACGGCATCCGGATTTGCCGGTCATCCTGCTGACCGCATGGACGCACCTGGCTTCGGCAGTAGACCTGGTGAAAGCCGGCGCGGCCGACTACCTGGCCAAGCCGTGGGACGACGACAAGCTCATCGCGACGATCGAAAACCTGCTCGAGCTCGGCCAGGCCAATCGCGAGCTCGCGCGGCGCCTCGGACGCGACCGGCGATTGCGGCGCGACCTGGAACAGCACTACGACCTGCGCGGACTGGTGTTCGCCGATCCGGCAACCGAGCGCGTGGTGTCGCTCGCCTGCCAGGTCGCGCGCGCCAATGTGCCGGTACTGATCAGCGGCGCCAACGGCACCGGCAAGGAATGCATCGCCGAGATCGTGCAGGCGAATTCCTCGGTCAAGGACGGACCGTTCGTGACGCTCAATTGCGGCGCGCTGCCGAGCGAGTTGATCGAGGCCGAATTGTTCGGTGCCGAAGCAGGCGCCTACACCGGCGCGAGCAAGGCGCGCGATGGCAAGTTCGAAGCAGCCGATGGTGGCACGTTGTTCCTTGACGAGATCGGCAACCTGCCGCCGGCAGGACAGATGAAACTGCTACGCGTGCTGGAGACCGGAAAATTTTCCCGGCTCGGCAGCAACCGCGAACGCCAGGTCAGCGTGCGTGTGATCAGCGCGACGAATGCTGATCTGCCAGCGATGATCCGCGACGGACGTTTCCGCGAGGACCTGTACTACCGGCTCAACGTGATCCAGATCCACCTGCCGCCGCTCGCCGAACGGCCCGCCGATATCGTGCCACTCGCGGAACATTTCCTGGCGATGGGCAGGAGCCCGAGTGGCGCGGAGGCCATGGATGGCCAAGAGCGGCCGCCAAGCAAGCAACTCTCGGCGCAGGCGCACGCCGCCTTGCGCGCGCATGCGTGGCCCGGCAATGTGCGCGAACTGAAGAATTCCCTGCAGCGCGCCGCATTGCTCGCGACTGGAAACCGGATCGAAGCGTCCGACCTGGGATTGCCTGCGGCATCGAACGCGAATGCTGCATCCGGCGACAACGAACCCGACCGGGCGGCGATCGAGGCCGCGCTCGCACGCGCTGGCGGAGTGATCGCGCAGGCTGCGGCGGAACTCGGTTTCAGCCGACAGGCCTTGTACCGCCGCATGGAGCGGCTGGGCATCGTGCGCACGTGAGCGCCGCGCGCACGAACGCTCGATGAATGAACAGCGCCATCGCAGTTCGCTGGCCGGTCGTTACGCACTGACGACCTGCGCATTGTTGCTGTTCACGGTCGTACTCACACTTGCGCTGCAACGCTGGTTCGATAGTGCGTTGCTCGCTGGCGTACTTGCGCTGCTGGTGATGACGCCACTGGTTTTCCCCATCGCACGTCGCCGCCTCGCTCCAGCGTTGTCGTTGTTCCGCGCGATGGGTGGCACCGTCACGAGCTATCGCGACGGCGATTTCAGTTTCGGGCTGTCGTGGCGGCACAACGACGAAATCGGCGACCTGGTCGCCGCGCACAACGCACTCGGCGATGCCTTGCGCGAACAACGCGTGGCACTGGTGCAACGCGAGCTGCTGCTCGACACCATGGTGCAGAACACGCCGGTCGCGATGCTGCTGGCCGACAGCGGCGACCGCATCGTGTATTCCAACCTGGCCGCACGCAAACTGCTCAACGATGGCCACAGGCTCGAAGGCCACGCGCTGGCAACGCTACTGGAGAATGCATCGGAACCTTTGCGCGAAGCCATCGAACGCGGCGGCGATGGATTGTTTGCGGTCGGCCACGATGACGACGAGGAGATCTTCCACCTCGCGCGTCGCGGTTTCCGCCTCAATGGCCGTCGCCACGAATTGTTCCTGCTGCGCCACCTGACCACCGAATTGCGCCGGCAGGAAGTGCAGACCTGGAAGAAAGTGATCCGCATCATCAGCCACGAGCTCAACAACTCGCTGGCACCGGTTGCCTCGCTCGCGCATTCGGGCGCGGAACTGGTGCGGCGCGGCCAGTACGAGCGCCTCGGGGAAGTCTTCGCAACGATCGAGGAACGCGCGCGGCACCTGGAAGGTTTCATACGCGGTTATGCGCACTTCGCCAAGCTGCCTGCGCCGCGCCTGGAAACGATCGTGTGGCCGACGTTCTGCGAACGCCTGCGCACCCAGATAGGCTTCGAGCTGGATGGCGCATTGCCCGACAAGGCCGGACGGTTCGACGCCGCGCAACTCGAACAGGCGCTGCTGAACCTGCTCAAGAACGCCCACGAATCCGGGTCGAGACCCGAACACGTGAGCCTGCGCGTACGGCGATTGCCGGATGCCTTGCGCATCGAGGTCAGCGATCGCGGCAGTGGAATGAACGAAGCGGTGCTCGCGAACGCATTGGTGCCGTTCTACTCGACCAAGCGTAGCGGGACGGGTTTGGGCCTCGCCCTGGCGCGTGAAATCGCCGAAGCGCATGGCGGGCGGATTGCCTTGTCGAACCGCGACGGCGGCGGGCTTTGCGTGACGCTGGTGATCCCGGAATAACCGACGCCGCACATGGATGTGCAAGCGCCGCGAGCGCAGGATGCGGCTTTGCACTCCCTTTGGTCGCAGGAGCGGCCGTCAGGATTTTTTCTTCGGGCGATCCCAACCTTTGACGTTGACCTGCCTGCCGCGCGCGACCGCCAGATCGCCGGCCGGGACGTTGCTGGTGATCGCCGAACCAGCGCCGATCGTCGCGCCTTCACCGATGGTCACCGGCGCGACCAGCGCGGAGTTCGAGCCGATGAAGGCATCGTCCTCGATGCGGGTGTCGTGCTTGTTCACGCCATCGAAATTGCAGGTGATGGTGCCGGCGCCGATGTTCACGCGCTCGCCGATCTGCGCATCGCCGAGATAACTCAGGTGATTGGCCTTCGAGCCTTTGCCCAGGCGCGCCATCTTGGTCTCGACGAAATTGCCGATGTGCGCATCGTCGGCGAGCTCGGTGCCGGGCCGCAGCCGCGCATACGGACCGATCGTGCAGTTGTCGGCGATGCGCGCGCCATCGATGTCGCAATGTGCGCGCACTTCGCTGCCATCGCCGATGCTGACATTGCGCAACCGGCAGAACGGCCCGATGCGCACGTTGTTGCCGAGCACCACATCGCCTTCGAGGATCACATCGACATCGATCGAGACATCGCGCCCGGTAAACACCGTGCCGCGCTGGTCGAACCGCGCCGGATCGGCGAACCGCACGCCCGCCAACGCGAGCGTTTTCGCTGCACGCAACTGGAACGCGCGTTCGAGCCGCGCGAGTTGCCATGGATCGTTCGC
>JANXZP010000019.1 GCA_025355485.1 Pseudomonadota bacterium | reverse complement strand
CACCGCTTTGGCCGACGACTGCACGAGCTCCTGGCGCGGCACCGGCAGGCCGAGCGCGCCGAGGATCTTGTTGGTTTCTTCCTTGTCGCTCGCCAGTTCGACCGCGATGTGCGGCGTGCGCCCGGTCACCGTGGCCTGGATGCGTTGCTGGTATTTGCCATGGCCGAGCTGCACCAGCGATTGATCGTTCAGGCGCAGCCACGGAATGCCGCGCTCGTCGGCGGCGCGCACCAGCGAGCTGGTCGACGGTCCGAGCGCGCGACGCTGCGCGTAGCGGATGAACGCATCGCGCGCAGTAGCCCACTCGAAATCCTCGGGGACGCTGCCGACCGGACGGATCGCTTCGGGCAACAGCGAACACAGCAATTTCAAAGCGAGCTCGCCGGCGGCGACGCCTTCTTCCTTCTGCGCGTATTCGTACACCACCGAATACACGCCCGGGCGATCGTCGGCGATGCTGCGGGTCTTGCCGAAAGTGACGTTCTCGCCAGCAACGTTCTGCAATTCAATCGCGGTGTGTTCGAGGACGTGCCCGAGCCAGGTGCCTTCGCCTTCGCGCATGCGTCGCGCGAACCCGCCAGGTTCGCGATACGAGCAACCGTGTTCGTTCAAGCCCGGCAACGCGGCGAGCAGGCCATCGATGAAGGCGGGACCGAGCTTGGCGGTCGGCCATTGTTCCAGCGCGCCCAGATCCAGCTCCAGCCGGATGACCGGGAAGTGGGCGTACAGCGATGGGCCCTGGTAAATCGAGCGGTCGAGGATGCGCATGTTTCCCCCTAACTCCAGAGTTGCGTCAAGTTACAACACGACATCGACTTGGATTGATGATCAGAGACCGTAAACCTTTGTGATCTGGATGTCGGGCCAAGTCCCATCCCAAGTCGTCTTGCAAAAATCCATGAAATGCACGTGATCGTAGTTAGTCCCCAAGCGTTTCATCTCGGATGCCGCAAAGGCGATGAATTTGGCGAACTGTTCCATTGCCTCTGGTGTTACCGACAACGACACGCTCGATAACGAGACGCTATGGTTGGTTTCGTCATCTGCTGCTGCAGGAACCCCGTACGCCTTCATCTTTTAACCCTTGGCTCTATCGCTTGCCAGCGTCCCTGCCGATGCCTTGCGCGTGTGCAGATTGAATGTCGCACCTTGCACAAGAATATGCACCCTCAGCCCGAGCAGGCACACCGGCTGGCTCAGGCTGACTTCGGCCATCGACGAAAACTCCAGCCCGTCGGCATCCACCACGGTCACTGCGCCGCTGCCTTCGACCTCGAGCACGTTGTCCGGATTGATGAACGCGGCGGTGTCCTCATCCAGTCCGATGCCGATCGCGAACGGGTTGTAGGCGAGTGCGGCGACGAGGCGGCCGAGCCGGTCACGCTGGCGGAAATGCTGGTCGATGATGAAACGATTCGTAAGACCGAGCCCCGGCGCGAGTCGTACGCTGCCCGCGCGCGGCGACGAGCCTTCCTTGCCGAACGCGATCATGTGCTCGCTCAGCACGCTGGCGCCCGCGCTGGTACCGGCGACGTGCATGCCATGCGCGTTGCGGCTGCGGATCAGTTTCGCCGCTGGCGTGCCACCGAGGATCGTCGAGATCCGCAGCTGGTTGCCGCCGGTGAAGAACACGCCGCTCGCGTCCTCGATCCGGCGCAGGTAGTCGTCGCGCTGGCCATCCTCGCGCACCGCGAAATCGATCGAGGTCGCACGGCCGGCATCGAGCTGGTCGAACAGCGCCTCGTAGCGGCTGCCGGTGTCGGGTTTGCGGCTCGCGGTCGGGATCACGACGATGTCGGCGTCGCGTCCGCCGCACAGCTGCACGAAACGACTGAGGATGCGCCGCCGGCTTTCCTTGTCTTCAGCGCCTCCGATCGGAACGATCCAGCCGCGCTGGCCGCCGTCGGGAATCCTGCTGGGCATTGAGTGGTTCCTGCTCGTTATCCGAAACCGCGAAACTACCACGTCGCAGCATCGGGCCACGAGCCGGGCAGCACACTCCGGCCTTGCGGCCCGCAGGCCGCGTCCGAGCCCGTATGATTGCGCGACCACCATCCGGCCATGCGTCCATGCGCATCATCAGTTTCAACGCCAATGGTCTGCGCTCGGCTGCGAGCAAGGGCTTCTTCGACTGGTTCGCCGCGCAGAAAGCGGATGTCCTGTGCGTGCAGGAAACCAAGGCGCAAGAACACCAGCTGGTAGCGCCGGATTTTCGGCCCGACGGCTATCGCGCGTTCTTCCGCGATGCGACCACGAAGAAGGGCTATAGCGGCGTGGCGATCTACTCGAAACGCGAACCGGACGAAGTGCGCACTGCGCTGGGCTGGGATGCGTTCGACGAGGAAGGCCGCTACATCGAGGCACGCTTCGGCAAGCTCAGCGTGGTGTCGTTCTACATTCCATCCGGCACTTCGGGCGACGTGCGCCAGCAGTTCAAGTTCAAGGCGATGGAGTGGCTGAAGCCGATCCTTGATGGCTGGCTCGCCAGCGGTCGCGACTACGTGCTGTGCGGCGACTGGAACATCGTGCGCTCGAAGAACGACATCAAGAACTGGGCGTCGAACCAGAAGAATTCCGGTTGCCTGCCGGCCGAGCGCGCGTGGCTCAACGGCATGATCGCCGATGCGCATGGCGACGATACGCCCGCGCCTAAGCACGGCTGGGTCGATACGTTTCGCGTACTCAAACCCGATGCGGTCGAATACACGTGGTGGTCGCAGCGCGGCGGCGCGCGTGCGAACGATGTCGGCTGGCGGATCGACTACCAGTTCGCCACGCCGTCGTTGCGCACGAAGCTGAAAAGTTGCGTGATCCATCCGACGCCGCGGTTTTCCGATCACGCGCCGTACGTCGTGGATTACGCGGCATGAGCGCGGCGATTGCCGCACCCAAACCACGGCGTCCGGGTTGGCGCGATGTCCTGCGCTCGATCACGCAGCAGAAGGTTGGGGTGATGTTGATGCTCGGCTTCGCCTCGGGCCTGCCATTCATGCTGGTCGGCAACACCATGGGCTACTGGGCGCGCGAGGAAGGCGTCGAGTTGTCGGCGATCGGCTTCCTGTCGTGGGTCGGAATTGCCTATTCGTTGAAATTCCTGTGGGCACCCATCATCGACAAGGCCGACGTGCCCTTCTTGGGTCGATGGCTCGGCCATCGACGCGGCTGGATGATGCTTGCGCAACTGATCATCGCCGCTGGCCTCGGCGGAATGGCCATCCTGACTCCGAAAGGCGGGCTCTTTGCTTTTGCGGCGCTCGCGCTGGTCGCTGCGTTCGCGTCAGCGACGCAGGACATCGTGGTCGATGCATGGCGCATCGAAAGCGCCGAAAAAAACGGCGAGCTCGCACTGCTCACGTCCGCATACCAGCTTGGGTATCGCGGCGCATTACTGGTGACTGATGCGCTGATCCTGATCGTGGCGGCGAAGGTCGGCTGGTCGCTGTCGTATGGATGGATGGCGGTGATGATGGGTGTCGGACTCGCAGCGACCTTGCTCGCACGCGAGCCACTGGCCGCGATGCGCGACAGCGCGACGCCGCACGCATCGTTGCGGACATTGCAAGGTCTGTTCGACGCGGTCGCGGGACCTTTCATTGCTTTTTTCAAACAGCATGGCAGTTGGGCATTGCTGATGCTCGTCGCAATCAGCCTGTACCGGATGCCGGATTTCGTGATGGGGCCGATGGCCAATCCGTTCTATGCCGACCTGCATATCGCGAAGGAAACGGTCGGGGTCGTGCGCAGTTCTTTCGGTCTGTTCGCTACGCTCGGAGGCATTGCAGCGGCCGGATTGTTCGCCATGCGGTTCGGTGTCAGGGCCGCCTTGCTCGTGGGTGGCATCATCGGCCCTGGATCGATTCTCGCCTTTGCTTATCTTGCCCATCATGGAACCGATCCGACTGTCTTCGCAGCAACGATGGTGATCGACAACTTCTCTCAAGGCTTTGCAGGCGTCGCCCTGATCGGCTACATGTCGAGCCTGACGAATGTGGGATATACCGCGACGCAGTACGCGTTGTTGAGTTCGTTTTACGCGTTGCCCGGCAAGCTGCTCAAAGGGTTCTCGGGTGTCGTGGTTGAAAAGCTCACGGCTAGCCACGGTTTGATGGACGCCTATTCGCTCTTCTTCACAGGCACTGCTCTGTTGGGTATTCCTGCGTTCCTGCTCTGCGTGGTACTGGCGATTCGTAAACCAGTGCATATCGATCGGCAGGAGCAGGACAGTTCATAGTCGACGCGCGATACGTTCGAATTGCATCATGCGGCGTGAATCGCGCCCAGCACGCGCGGCCCGCGCGAGCCGGTGACTTCGGGCAGGTTGCCGGGGCGTCCGGCGAGCGTCTCGCGTGCGAGCCATGCGAAGCCCATCGCTTCGACGAAGTCCGGATCGAGTCCGTGTGTTTCCGTCGATTCGATGTGTACGTTCGGCAGGTGCGCCGCGAGCCGCCCAAGCAGCACGGGGTTGTGCACGCCGCCGCCGCAGACCAGGACGCGTGCGGTGGCAGGCTGGGTCGCGCGCAAGGCATCGGCGACGGTGATCGCGGTGAGCTCGCACACCGTCGCCTGCACGTCTTCTGCGGACGGAGTTGCGTCGGCGATGCGTGCCCGCAGCCAGTCGAGATGGAACTGGTCGCGACCGGTGCTCTTGGGCGGCGGCAGCGCGAACCATGGATCGGCCAGCAGTTGCGCGAGCAGGCCGGCATCGACGCGACCGCGCGCCGCTAACGCGCCATGCGCATCGAATGCCTTGCCCATGTGTCGCTGCGCCCAGGCATCCATCAATCCGTTCGCCGGGCCGGTGTCGAAGCCACGGACATCGCCGTGTTGGGGCAACAGCGTGAAGTTCGCGATACCGCCGAGATTGAGCACCGCGCGATCTTCGTTCGCATCGCGCAGGAATGCTGCGTGGAACGCGGGCATCAGCGGCGCGCCATGGCCGCCTGCCGCGACATCGCGTGCGCGGAAATCGGCGACTGTGGTCAGCCCGGTGCGTTCGGCGATCACGCTTGCATCGCCCAATTGCAGGCTGAAGGGGAATTCGCCGGATGGACGATGGCGCAGGGTCTGGCCGTGCGAGCCGATCGCACGGATGCGCGCGGGATCAGCGCCGCTGTCGGCAATCAACTTTTGTGCTGCATCGGCGAATGCGCAGCCGATTTCCACATGCAGCGCACCGATCGCATCGAGCGACAGCGGCGGCGCGTCGTGCTGCGAAAGTTCAAGCACGCGCGTACGCAACGCAACTGGATAGGCGTAGGTGTGGCCGCAGATCAATCGCGGCGATTCTTCGAAGCTCACCAGCGCTGCGTCGATGCCGTCGGCGCTGGTTCCCGAGATCAGTCCGAGATGGAACTCCGGCTCTTGTGCGGCCCGATCAGCCACGTACGCGCAGCTTGCGCGTCGAAGCCAGCATCTGACGCTTCATGGCGCGCCGCACGGAAGCTGGTTGCGCCAGCACTTTTGCGACGAGCACTTCATGGGTCACCAGCTGCATGCGGTTGAGTTGCGCCAGTGCGGTCGCGTTCTGCGCGTGGAAGCTTGCCAGCGCCATGCCGGTCAACGGTTCGGGTTTGGGCATGGTCACCGACAACGGATTGCGGTACTCGCCATTGATGCGGAATTCGTAATGCAGGTGCGGGCCGGTGGCCATGCCGGTCATGCCGACGTAGCCGATCGTGGTGCCTTGGCCCACGCGCGCGCCGACGCGGTACTTTCCGAATCGCGACATGTGGCCGTACAGGGTGGTGTAACCGCGTCCGTGGTCGAGGATGATGCAGTTGCCGTAGCCGTTCTTCCAACCCTCGAACTGCACCTTCGCATCGCCGGCCGCGACGATCGGCGTGCCGGTCGGTGCGGCGTAATCCACGCCGGTGTGCTTGCGCATGTAGCCGAGGATCGGATGCATGCGGCCGGCCAGGGTGAAGCCCGAGGAAATCCGGGAGAACTCGACCGGCGTGCGCATGAAACTTTTCTTCAGCGGCCGGCCGTCGGCATCGACGAATTCGGTCTTGCCATTTGGATGGGTGTAGAGATAAGCGAAGTAACGCTTGCCGTTGTTGTCGAAGCTGGCAGCAATGATGTCGCCCGTGCGCACGCGCTGGCCGTCGCGCCAGTAGTCTTCGTACACGACCTGGAAGCTGTCGCCGGGTTGCAGGTCCTGCGCCATGTCGATGTCGTAAGAAAAAATCTTGGCCATCTGCATGATGGCGGTATCGCTCAGTCCGGCATGCGCGCCCGAACTGAACAGCGAGCCCTGGATCACCCCGCTGGTGGATTCCAGGCGGGTTTCCAGCGGACGCTTGATCTGGGTGCTGTTGATGGTGGAATCGTCGATGCGCAGTACGACCCGGGTGGAATCGTCCTTGTCGAAACGCAGCCCGCGCAATGTGCCGCGCGCCGGCATGTTGAAGGCGAGTTCATCGCCGTCGTGAAGGTGTGCAAGCGGTTGCTTCGCGCCAGGCTGCGCGAGGACGCGCTGCATGTCGTTGGCGGGCAGGTCCAGTTCGGCGAACAACGAAGCCAGGGTCTGTCCTTTGTGCACGCGCACGATTTGCCAGTTATCGATTGGCGTATCGGACGCGGCTTTGGGAAGTGCCGGCAGCGACAACGCAAAGGTGGTGCGCGCGACAGCCGGAGTGCGCATGGCATTGGTGAAGCCTGGAACGATCGCGACGACCAGGGCGCCGATCGTGGCGAACATGCTGGCGAGCATCCAGTGCTCGCGCGACCAGCGACCATGGAAATTGTCGCTGCCGGCGGCGTCCAGGCGCTTGAACCAGGACTTGGCGGCATGGGTCAGGGATACGCTATCGTGCCGATGCGTTCCGC
>JANXZP010000245.1 GCA_025355485.1 Pseudomonadota bacterium | reverse complement strand
TCCATGCGCTCCTCGAAGCGCACGAAGATCTGCTCGATGATGTCGTCCTTGTTGCGGAAGTGGTAGTACAGGTTGCCCGGGCTGATCTCCAGGTCGTCCGCGATGTGGTTGGTGGTGACGTTGGGTTCGCCCTGCGCATTGAACAACGCGAGGCTGGCGTCGAGGATGCGCTGCTTGGTCTGGCGCGCCACGTGCGTCGGTGGAATCAGGTGTTGAGCGACTTGACCAGCGACACGTATTTCTTCATCGCGTCATCAGGTTTCGTGCCCCTGAGCTTTTCCCAAGCCTCGTACTTGGCGCTGCCGACGAAGTCGAAGAACCCCGGCTTCGGTCCGTTGACGTCGCCCTCGGAACCCTGCTTGTACAGTGCGTAGAGCTTGAGCAGCACGTCGTTGTCGGGGCGCTGCTTGAGATCCATCACCGCCTTGGCGGCGTCCTCGAATTGGGTTTTCAGATCGGCCATGGCGATGTCTCAGTAGCATTGCAGTGGAGGATGCCTGATAGCATGACCCCCGGGTACGGTCAACGCCAGCGGTGCGCTGCGTTGTCTTATCCGGCAGCCTCTGGCAACGTCGGCCCAAAAGGATGTGGGAAGTGCCGTAAGGCGCATGGGGCGCCTGCGGCGGCTGGAATTCAACATTCGATCATCGAGGAGCGTGCGATGAGCTATTTCATCACCGGCGCGACCGGCTTCATCGGCCGCCACCTGGTCAGCAACCTGCTCAAGCGCAAAGGCACGATCCACGTGCTGATCCGCGCGGGGTCGGAAAAAAAGTTCGAACGCATCGCCGAAACGATGGGCTGGGATCGCAAGCGATTCGTGGTGATCGCAGGCGATCTGGCCAAAGCAAAACTCGGCGTGCCGGCGGCGAAGGTGCGGGCGTTGAACGGCAAGATCGCGCACTTCTTCCACCTCGCTGCGATCTATGACATCTCGGCCGATGCCGAAAGCCAGCGCGTGGCGAACATCGATGGCACCCAACATGCGATCGCACTGGCGACTGCTCTCAATGCCGGATGTTTCCACCACACCAGCTCGATCGCCGCGGCGGGGCTGTACACCGGCGTGTTCCGCGAGGATATGTTCGACGAGGCCGAAGGTCTTGAAGATCCCTACTTGCGCACCAAGCACGATGCCGAAGGCCTGGTGCGCAACGACTGCAAGATCCCGTGGCGCATCTATCGCCCGGGCATGGTGGTCGGCGATTCGAAGACCGGCGAGATCGACAAGATCGACGGCCCGTACTACATGTTCCCGTTGATCAAGAAGATGCGCGAGATGCTGCCGCAGTGGATGCCGACGCTGGGCATCGAGGGCGGGCGCATCAACATCGTGCCGGTGGATTTCGTCGCCGATGCGATGGACCACATTGCGCACAAGAAAGGCTTGGACGGCCACTGCTTCCACCTCGTCGATCCCGAACCGCAGCGCGTCGGCGAAGTGTTGAACACGTTCTGCCGCGCCGGCCATGCGCCTGAGATGACGATGCGCATCGATGCGCGCATGTTCTCGTTCGTGCCGTTCGCGGCACGCGCGGCGCTCGGCAACCTGCCGCCGGTCAAGCGCTTCATCACGATGCTGCTGCGCGACCTGAAGATTCCGAAGGAGTCGCTGAAGTTCATCACCTATCCGACCCGCTTCGACAATCGCGAAGCCGAGCGTGCGCTGAAAGGCTCGAAGATCGCGGTGCCACCGCTGGAAAGTTATGCGTGGCGGCTGTGGGATTACTGGGAACGGCATCTTGATCCGGATTTATTCGTCGATCGTTCGCTCAAGGGCAAGGTCAACAACAAGGTCGTGGTGATCACCGGCGGTTCGTCGGGCATCGGCAAGGCCGCAGCGGAGAAGGTCGCGGCAGCCGGCGCGAAGACGCTGATCGTCGCGCGCGGCGAGGAGGAACTGCATGCGACCCGCGACGAGATCATCGCGGCGGGCGGCAAGTGCTGGGCCTACAAGGCCGACCTCGCCGACCTCGCCGACTGCGACCGTCTGGTCAAGGAAATCCTCGCCGAACACGGCCACGTCGATGTTCTGGTCAACAACGCGGGTCGCTCGATCCGTCGCTCGGTCGAGTTGTCCTATGACCGCTTCCACGATTTCGAGCGCACGATGCAGCTCAATTATTTCGGTTCACTGCGACTGATCATGGGCGTGCTGCCGAAGATGACCGAACGCCGCAAGGGGCAGATCATCAACATCAGCTCGATCGGCGTGCTTGCTAGTTCGCCGCGATTCTCCGCCTACGTCGCCAGCAAGGCCGCACTCGATGCGTTCAGCCGTTGCGCGCAGGCCGAGTTCTCCGGCAAGAACATCGCGTTCACCACGATCAACATGCCGTTGGTGAAGACCGCGATGATCGCGCCGACCAAGATGTACGAATCGGTGCCGACCTTGTCGCCCGAGGAAGCCGCCGACCTGATCGTCAAGGCGATCATCGAGCGCCCGAGCCGCATCGCCACGCGCCTGGGCATCTTCGCCGCGACCATCAATGCAGTCGCGCCGAAGATGTACGAAGTCGTGATGAACACCGCGTTTGAATTGTTCCCCGATTCGGCTGCGGCCAAGGGCATCAAAGGCATGCGCGAAGCGGCGGCACAACCGAGTGGCGAGCAGATCGCGTTCGCGTCGCTGATGCGTGGGGTGCACTGGTAGAAAAAGCCGTGCTTGCAAACTGCCAGTGGCAGTTTGCGCGGCTTTTTCTGAGGAGGCATGAATTCCGACTGGAAGGTACGCCAAGGATGGCTACTTGCGGCAATCTGCAACGAAGCAGCTCGACCGGGATCGAACAAACGAAAACGGCGCCCTCAGGCGCCGTTTTCATTCCGCATGAAGATTCGCGTTACTTCGTCGCTTTCTTCGAGGCGGCTTTTTTCGGGCCGGCTTTCTTTGCAGCCGGCTTTTTAGCCGGGGCCTTCTTCGCAGGCGCATCGGCCTTCGCGGGAGCGCCCGACAGCTTTCGCAACTCGCGATTGAGCTGGTCGACGCGATCGATTAGCGCCGCAATTTCCTCGCGGCCCGGCACGCCGAGGCGGGTCAGGGCGCGCTGCACGCGTTCCTCGAACACTTTTTCCAGGCGATCCCAGGTATCGGCGGCGCGGCCACGCACCTGTCCAACGCGCTCCTCGACGGCATCGCGCACGGCGTCGACCTTGCCGGTGGCGAGCTTGCGGGTCTTGCTCTCGATGTTCATGCCTTCCTTCACCAGTGCTTCAAAGAGTTTGGTGCCTTCTTCCTGCGCGCGGTTGAACGCGCCGACGCCGGCCATCCAGATGTGCTGCGCCGAGCCGCTGATCGAGCGCTTGAACTGCTCGGCCTTGTCCTGCAGGTCGGAAGTTTTCGGCGCAGCGTTTTTCGCGCGTGCGGACGATTTGAGCTTGGCCATGATGTGTCCTCTGCTGTCGGTACGGGTGAAGAAACGATTGCTGCTGGATTGCCCGGCAGTTTCGTACCGTTGTCTAGAGTTTTCACACCAGCTGCGAGCGGGCGTTCATGCCGTGCGTGCCGCCCGTTTGCGCCGCCGCAACGTGTCGTCCACATCGTCGAGCGCGCGGCGCAGGCGCTCGGTGGTGTCGGTCGGGTGTGGACGTTCGCTCAGTCCGCCGATCAGGGTGCACCGCGGATCGTCGATCACGTCCTCGCGCAGTCGCAGTCCATGTCGGGCTAGCAACGGCGCGAGTTCGGCGCGGCGCTTGCCGAGGTCGTCCAGGGTCGCGCGGTAGGCGTGCTGGCAGACGCGGATGCGCGAGGAAAAACTGAAAACGCTGGTGAAGAACATCTCGGCGTCGCCCGAGCTCGGTTCCAGCACAAGCTGGTCGGTCTGCGGGAATTGCTGGGCATACCGGGCTATTCCAACCTGCGCGCGCGATTGCAGCAGCGTGCGGAAGGTCTGCGACAGCACCACCGGCAGGCCGCCGTCGGCAAGATTGATCATGCGTTCGGGCATCGTCGAAGCCGCGCTGGAATCGAACGGAACCAGTGGATTGATCCCGATCAGCAGATCGATGCCGTGCTTGAGCGCGACCGAGGCGTGCATCGTGCGGCGCAAGGCGCCGTCGACGAAATGCCGGTCGCGGATCCGCACCGGCGGATACAGTCCCGGCATCGCCGCGCTGGCCTGCACCGCGCGCGAGATCGGCACGTCGTTCCACTCGCCATCGCCGAAACGCACCGCGTCGCCGCTGTTGAGGTCCACCGCGACCACGTACAGCGGGCGCTCGAGCTCGCGGAAATCGTTGCTGCGGCCGCGGATCGTGAACGCGTCGCGCAGGAAACGCTCGACTTCGTCGTTGTCGAACAGGCCGGTCGGGATCAGGCTGCTGAAGCGCGCAATCGCCTCGCTCAACCGCGCGCCGCCAGGGCGCACCAGCAGCTCGCGCCACCATCCCACCAGCAACGCCGGGAAACCTGCCGCGCGGCGCATGTATTCGAGCACCGCCGGGCGCAGGAAAGCCTCGGGCCGGAAGCGCAGGCGGTCGTCCTGGCCGGTGATGAAGATTCGGCACATTTCCTCGGTGGACATACGGTTGGCGAGGCCTGCGGCGAGGAACGCGCCCGAGCTGACGCCGACGTAGACTTCCAGCCGGGTCAGGTCGAGTCCTTCGAGCGCATCATCGAGAGCGCGCAGCGCGCCGAGTTCGTACATGCCGCCGATCGGTCCTCCGCCGGCGATCGCCAGGCCGATGCGGGCGCTGCTCTTGCAGCGTTTGTTGGCGGGCTGGATCAGCAGCATGCAGGCATTCGTTGAGTCGGGGTGGCGGCGATTGTAGCCTCAGAAATTCGTTTGAACCGTGAACCGCATCGGATGCGCCTGTGAACAGACCTTCATCGCGGCATCGCAAGGGTAGTGGCAGCGTCGCTGACGACAGCCAGGCGCCTGCCCCAGAAGCATTGCGCCAGCGGGTGCTGCACCGATTGGCTTGTCAACAAGCGCTGTTCGATCCCGTGCAGGAGCCGCGCAATCGCGATCCGCGCCTGCCCGAGTTGCAACGCTGGCAGATGCAGCGGCTGGCGGCCAGTTTTCAGCAGTTCCTCGACGATCCGGTTTCGCGTCCGGCGGCGGAGTTCTTTCTCAGCGATCTGTACGGCGACCACGATTTCAGCGGCCGCGACCGCGACGTCGCGCGCGTCCTGCCGACGATGACGCGCATCCTTCCGGCGCAGATGATCGCCACCGCAGGCGATGCGATCGCGTTGTCGGCGCTCAGCCACGCCTTCGATTTGCGCATGGCCGCAGCGTTGTCGCGGAAGCTGGGCCGGCGCGAGGCGATCGATGTGGGTGCCTACGCCGATGCGTACCGAGTGGTCGCGCATCCACGGTTGAGGCGCGAGCAGATCGCGTTGATTTCAAGCATCGGCGTAGCGCTCGCTACGGCCGTGCACAAGCCGACTTTGTGGCGGCTGCTGCGGATGTCGCGCATGCCGGCCAGGCTGGCCGGACTCAGCGCGTTGCAATCCTTCCTCGAACGCGGCTTCGGCGCGTTTCGCGTGCTTGATGACGCCGAAGCGTTCGTGCAGCGCATCGTGGCGCAGGAAATCGAAGTGTCACGACGCCTGTTCTCCGGCGATCCAGATTCATTCGCGCCGGTGCCAGCGATCAAGCCGCGTCCAGAGTCACGATCCAGCCGGTTTCAACCGAATTCGCGCTCGAGGTAGCGGTGGATTTCGGCCTCGATCGGGCCCTTGAACATCCCGCGCAGGAAATCGAGGCTTGCGGTGACATGCACGTCCTTCTTGCCTAGCGCGATCCGGCCCTTGACGCCGCTACCGCTGAAGTCGAGGTCGTTGCCGTCCCAACTGTGGTGCATGCCGAATTTTTCGGAAATATGTTCGGCGACGCGCTCGACCGCGGCGCGCGCCTCCTTCATGCTGCGCCCGTGGGCGCGGTGGATATCGATGCTGGCCATGGACGCCATTCTGCGGTTTGCGCGCGGTGCATGCTAGAGTCCCCGGCGGGGAGGAGGTCGCATGCGTCTGACGTTTCCAAACGGTGAGCATCCCGATGTCATCGAGGCCAGCCGCATCAGTCTGGGCAGCGGCAGCGACAGCCGTGTGCGCCTGGAAGGCCTGGCCGAACGCCACGCGGTGCTGGCCAACGACCGTCGCGGGCTGTGGCTGGTCATCGAGAGCGGTGATGCGGTCGCGCACGTCAACGCACGCCCGGTCAGCCGGCTGGCCCTGGTGCGCCCGGGCGATCTGATTTCACTCGGCCGCGTGCAGGTATTGCTGCGCAGCGAGTCGGATCCTCAGACCTCGCCGCTACCGCCGGCTAGCGCCGCGCTGAACCGGGAATCGACCGGCAACAGCGCCGTATGCGCCGAGCGCTTCGTGTTGCGCGGGGTTGGCGGCGCGCACTACGGACGCAGTTTCCCGTTGTGCGAGCCGGTGATCGTCGGCCGCGGCGATTCCGCTGATATCCGCCTCGACGAACCGGCCATGGGCGATCGCCAGGCGCGCGTCGAACTCCACGGCGATCGCGTGGTGCTGCGCGATCTGGGTGCGGGCGATGGCACCATCCTCAATGGCGTACCGGTGCGCAATGCGTTGCTGGCAGCGGGCGACCAGCTCGCGTGGGAGCAGAACCGCTATGTGCTCGAAGCGCCAGGCCTCAGCGCGCCGGTGCAACGGCACGACACCACGCCGCTGCCGCCGACTGCTGCGCACACGACCCAGACCATGCGCCCGGTGACTGGCGTCCACTCAGTGCAAGCGGCGGAGCCATCCGGTCCGACCCCGCGTCGTCGTGGCGCTGGCGTCTGGTGGCTGATCGTATCCGCGGCCGCGCTGGGCGCAGCGATTGCTGCACTGCTGTTCTACGCGCCACGGCTGGGTGGGTAATGAGCGGCGTTGACGAGCTGCCAGTGGCAGCTCGTGCCGCGAAGCACGCCCGGTAGGGCCGGGCAATAAGCGACGTCTGCGTCTTCATGGCAGCGTGATCGCTTGCATTCCCCGCGCCGGTTTGTTGCACTGCGCCATCCAAACCCTGTGAGGAAACCCGATGTCGCGCGGCTACAACTTCAGCGCTGGACCTTCCGCAATGCCCGAACCCGTGCTGCGCCGCGCGCAGGCCGAAATGCTGGAGTGGGGCGGACAGTCCGCTTCGGTGATGGAGATCAGCCATCGCGGCAAGGCCTTCGTCGCAATGACCGAGAAGGTCGAAGCCGACCTGCGCCGGTTGCTTGGTATTTCCTCTGATTACGCGGTGCTGTTCCTGCAAGGCGGGGCGACCCAGCATTTCGCACAGATTCCGCAGAACATCGCTGCGCCCGACGACACCGCCGACTATCTGCTGACGGGGCATTGGGGCGTCAAGGCGCTGTCCGAAGCCAAACCCTATATGCGCACGAACATCGTGGCCTCGGGCGAAGCGGGCAAGTACACCTCGGTGCCCGATCGCAGCGAGTGGCAGCTCACGCCCGGTGCGGCGTACCTGCATGTCACGCCCAACGAAACCATCCACGGCGTCGAGTTTGAAACGGTTCCGGATATCGGCGACGTGCCGGTCGTTGCGGATTTTTCGTCCACGTTGCTGTCGCGCCCGATCGATGTCAGCCGCTTCGGACTGATCTATGCCGGTACGCAGAAGAACATGGGCGCGTCGGGACTGACCGTGCTGATCGTGCGCAACGACCTGCTTGCGCGCAAGCCGCGACCGCTCGCGAACATCCTCAGCTACAGCGCGCATGCGAAGGAACATTCGCTACTCAACACACCGCCGAGCTTCCCGTGGTACCTGACCGGCCTGGTGCTGGAGTGGATCGACGGCGAGGGCGGCCTCACCGCGATGGCTGCGCGCAATCGTGCGAAGTCCGAACTGCTGTACGCAGCGATCGATGGTTCCGGCGGTTACTACAAGAACCCGGTTGATGTCCGCTATCGCTCGTGGATGAATGTGCCTTTCACCCTGCACGACGATGCGCTCGATACGCCGTTCCTCAAGGAATCCGAAGCCGCTGGCCTGCTCGCACTCAAGGGCCACAAAGCGGTCGGCGGCATGCGCGCTTCGCTGTACAACGCGATGCCGCTGGCGGGCGTGCAGGCGCTGGTGGATTTCATGGGCGATTTCAAGAATCGCCACGGCTGACGCAATGGCCCTCGATTGGCAGGCATCGCAAGGCCGCGCATTGCGCGGCGACGTGCGTGTGCCGGGAGATAAATCCATCTCGCATCGCGCGGTGATGTTGGCCGCAATCGCCGATGGCACCTCGCGCATCAGCGGATTCCTCGAAGGCGAGGACACCCGCGCGACCGCCGCGATCCTGCAACGGCTCGGCGTGCGCATCGAGGCGCCGTCGGCGGGCGAACGCATCGTGCATGGCGTCGGCCTGCGTGGCCTGCGCGGCAGCGACGATGCACTCGATTGCGGCAACGCAGGCACCGGCATGCGCCTGCTGTGCGGACTGCTGGCAGGGCAGGGCTTCGACAGCGTGCTGGTCGGCGATGCGTCGTTGTCGCGGCGGCCGATGGCTCGCGTGATCGATCCGTTGGCCCGGATGGGCGCGTCGATCGAAGCGGTGGAAGGCGGATTTCCCCCGTTGCGAATTCACGCGAAAAATAAGCTGCAAGCGATTGATTTCAGATCACCTGTTGCCAGCGCGCAGGTCAAATCGGCGGTGCTGCTCGCCGGCCTGTACGCCGAAGGCACGACCCGCGTACGCGAGACCCAGCCGACCCGCGACTACACCGAAAGCATGCTCGCCGCGTTCGGTTGGCCGATCCGCCACGTTCCTGGCGAAGCATCTCTCGAAGGCGGCCATCGCCTGCATGCGACCGATATCGTCGTACCTGGCGATTTTTCCTCGGCCGCGTTCCTGCTGGTCGCGGCGAGCATCGTGCCGGGTTCGGATCTGCTGCTGCGCGGCGTTGGCATCAATCCGCGACGCACCGGATTGCTGGCTGCGCTGCGTGCAATGGGCGCCGACATCCGCGAGGAAAGCCCGCGCCGTCTCGGTGGCGAACCCGCGGCCGATCTGCGCGTGCGTTCGGCAAGACTGAGCGGCATCACGCTGCCCGCGATGCTGGCGCCGGACATGATCGACGAATTTCCGGCGTTGTTCGTCGCAGCCGCATTCGCCGAAGGCGCGACCGTCGTCAGCGGCGCGGCCGAGTTGCGGGTCAAGGAATCCGATCGCATCGCGGGCATGTCCGCGGGGTTGCGCGCGATGGGCGTGCGGGTGGACGAAACGCCCGATGGCGCGACGATCCACGGCCTCGGTGCGGATGGACGGTTGCGTGCCGCTGAAGTGGATAGCCTCGGGGACCATCGCCTCGCGATGGCGTTTGCAGTCGCTGCGCAGTGCGCCGATGGCGAAGTGCGCATCGCCGATTGCGCGAACGTCGCGACTTCGTTTCCGGGGTTCACGCGACTCGCGAACGAGATCGGCATGGGATTACGCGACGGCTAGTGTTCGTCGAGACGGAAGTCCATCGGCACTTCGATCGTTGCCGATGTCGGTTGGCCGTCGTGCATCGCGGGACGATATTTCCAGGTGCGCGCCGCATCCATGGCTGCGTTGTCCAGCGCGCGCGAATGGCTGCTCTGCAGCACGCTGACGTTTTCGACCTGCCCCTGTTCATTCACCACGATCTGCAATCGCACCGATCCTTCCTCGTGCGCGCGCAACGCCTCGGCCGGATAATCCGGTCGGCTGCTGCGTTCGACGATCTGCGCCGGGCTGTCGCCGGATGGCGGCGGAAGGGCATCCGAAACGGCCGTGTCCTGATCGGGCGTCAGTCCGGCGGCAATCGATTGCGCTGTGGCGGGTGCGGGTTCGATGTGCGCAGCATTGCGCACGCCCGGCGTCGGCGCCGGAAGCGTCGACAGGCCACCCCCCATCGGTGCGGGCAGTAGGGGATGTTGCGGATCGACCGTCGTGGCGGCATTGGCGGTCGGCGATGCGGGTTGCGTTTGGCGCAATTTCAACCACGACAGGCCGATCAGCAGGCCTAGCGCCAACGCCAGTGCGAACACGGCCAGCGGAAACCAGCGATGGCCTGGCCGCAACACGGCGCGCAGTCGTTCGAGACGTGTCGGTTGCTGCGTCAGGCGCTTTCGCGGGTATTTGCGCGGGTATCTGCTGTCGGTCATGTCTGTACTCGTCCCAGGCTCGGCCAGTTAGCCTGAGCCGGGCGTGCAAGGCAAATCTGATGCAGTTTGCCGCACGCTCGTTCCACCAGCGATAATATCGAGCGAAAGATTCCCGGAGCGTTCCATGCTTGACCCGATTTTATTGCGCGGCCAGCTTTCCGATACAGCCGAGCGGCTGAAAAAGTTGCGCGGCTTCGAGCTTGACGTGGCAGCACTCGAGGCATGCGAGACCGAGCGCAAAGCCCTGCAGACCCGCACCCAGGATATGCAAAACCTGCGCAACACGCGTTCCAAGGCGATCGGCATGGCCAAAGCGAAGGGCGAGGACGTCGCGCCGCTGATGGCCGAAGTCGCGGGCATTGCCGACGAGCTCAAGATTGGCGAGGCGCGACTTGATGCGTTGCGTGAGCAGATCGAAGCGATCGCCGCCGGCGTTCCGAACCTGCCGCACGCATCGGTGCCGGTCGGCGCCGACGAACACGCGAATATCGAACTGCATCGCTGGGGCACGCCGCGAGTTTTCGATTTCGCGGTGAAGGATCACGTCGAACTCGGCGCGCGCAATGGCGGCCTCGATGGCGATACCGGCGCGAAGCTTTCCGGTGCGCGATTCACCGTGCTGCGCGGCGGCATCGCGCGCCTGCATCGCGCACTCGCGCAATTCATGCTCGACCTGCACACCAACGAGCACGGCTACCTCGAAGTGAACGTGCCGCTGCTGGTGAATTCCGAGTCGATGCGCGGCACTGGGCAGTTGCCGAAGTTCGAAGAGGATCTGTTTGTCACGTTTCGTCTTCCTGAAATTCATGGAGAGGACGCGAAAATAGGTCTCGCGCCTGCAACGTTCGCGGAACTGTTTAGCTACAAGAAGAAAGTCAAGCAAGATGTCTCCCCCGATGGTTTTGACGTTCTAGATTTAGTCGCGGCCCACCGGATTGCGCGTACTTTCAGCGACAAATACCTGATCCCGACATCCGAAGTCCCGATGACCAACATCGTGCGCGGCGACATCGTCGACGATGCCGCGTTGCCGATCCGCATGACCTCGCATTCGCTGTGCTTCCGCGCCGAAGCCGGCAGCCACGGCCGCGATACGCGTGGGATGATCCGTCAGCACCAGTTCGAAAAGGTCGAGCTGGTCAGCATCGCGCGACCCGACGAAAGCGATGCCGAGCACGAGCGCATGACGCGCTGCGCCGAAGTCGTGCTGGAAAAACTCGGGCTGCCGTATCGGCGCATGTTGCTGTGCACCGGCGACATGGGTTTCGCCGCGCAGAAGACCTACGACCTGGAAGTCTGGCTGCCGTCGCAGGACATGTATCGCGAGATTTCCTCGTGTTCGAACTGCGGCGATTTCCAGGCGCGCAACATGCAGGCGCGCTGGCGCAATCCGGCGACCGGCAAGCCCGAACTCATGCACACGCTCAACGGGTCGGGCGTCGCGGTCGGGCGCGCGTTGATCGCAGTGATGGAGAATTACCAGAACGCCGACGGCTCGATTGCCGTTCCCGCTGCGCTGCGCCCGTACATGGGCGGCGTCGAGACTGTCGCATAGACGAGGGACGCAGCCATGCAAGACCTCAACGATCTGTATTACTTCGCGATGGTGGTCGAACACGGCGGATTCGCCGCGGCCGAACGTGCGCTCGGAATTCCGAAATCGCGGCTGAGCCGGCGCATCGCGCAACTCGAAACCGATCTGGGTGTGCGTCTGCTGCAACGTTCGACTCGGCGCTTCGCGGTGACCGAGGTCGGGCAGAGCGTGTATCGCCATGCGCAGGCTATGTTGTCCGAAGCGCAGTCTGCGCGCGAGGTCGTCGATCGCCTGAGCGCCGAGCCACGCGGCGTGGTCAAGGCCAGTTGCCCGGTCGCGTTGGCGCAACAGCAACTCGCCGAGCTGCTGCCGGATTTCCTGCAGATGCATCCGCTGGTGCGATTGCAGTTGCAGGTCACCAATCGTCGCGTGGATCTGATCAACGAAGGTTTCGACATCGCGCTGCGGGTGCGCACGCAACTTAACGACGACGGCAGCCTGGTGATGCGGAGCTTCGGCCAGATCCGCGAACTGCTGGTCGCGAGTCCGAAATACCTGGACGCGAAGGGCAGACCGAACCTGCCGCAGGAACTGGCCGAGCACCTGACCCTGAGCATGAGCGAGGACGAAAGTCGCCAGCGCTGGGAGCTGCATGGCCCGGACGATGCGACTGTGCGCGTGGACATCCAGCCGCGCCTGATGGGCCACGATTTTCCGCTGCTGATGGAAATCGCCAAGCGCGGTCTCGGCATCGCCTTGTTGCCGGAAACCGTGTGCGCCGAAGCGATCCAGCGCGGCGAACTCGAGCCCGTGTTGCCCGACTGGTCGCTGCCGCAGGGCGTCTGCCACGCGGTCTTCCCGTCGCGCCGCGGCCTGCTGCCCGCAGTGCGCGTGTTCATCGATTTTCTCGCCGAACGCCTGCCGCCCTTGCTCGAAGCGACCAGTACCGGTTGCAAGAAGAGTCGCGAGGAGTGCGCCAAGCTCGCTCTGCAGAAATCTGCGGCTTGAGCGACGCGCCACGTGTTGCGTGCGAGAATCACAGGACACCGGAAGGTGTGGCAGAGTGGTCGATTACACTGGTCTTGACTGGATCGTTGGGAACCAACAAGAACGACCGCAGGTCGGCCCCGAAGGGGCGAGGGCAGGACGCCCGAGTAAAACCGGCGAATCAAATTCGGAGAGGTGGCCGAGTGGTTTAAGGCACCGGTCTTGAAAACCGGCGTGGTAGCGATACCACCGTGGGTTCGAATCCCACCCTCTCCGCCAGAAACGCAAAGGGCCCCGAAAGGGCCTTTTGCGTTTCTGGCGGAGAGGGTGGATTTGGTTCGAACCCAATGGTTCGACTGATCGGCAGGACAGCCG
>JANXZP010000154.1 GCA_025355485.1 Pseudomonadota bacterium | reverse complement strand
GCCGCCAACAGAGGATTTTGCTCTTCGAAGCAATATTGGCTAGGTATGTCTCTCGAAAAGAAACCTTCGAACACGACCTGAAATCGCTCACGGAACTCATAGACCTCTCGACGCTTGAGGTTGGATATTTTGAAGATATCGTTCCGATCCAAGTGACAGCCAAACGACATAAAGCAGTAGCTAAAGATGCGAAACAAACGCCAAGTAAGTTCCTGAGATATTTCGGTCGCGCCCGCGAGTTGGTACAGCGCCTGCTCTAGAAGCCAATATTCGCCTCGGTCCCAGAGACAGTCTTCGTGCAATCGCCCCGAGAACGAGCTGGCATCGTACTCGGCGCACCAAGCGAAATTTCTAGCAACGACGAGCTCGGGATTCATAGCGCCTAACTACATATATACCCCGCATCCGGGGCGATAAGTCTTATCGTGCGCTGCGCATGCACATGAGGTCAATCCTCGACCCCACTGTTTGGCAAGGAAATTTCCCACTGATCGTGCGCCGATGCATCGTCGCTCGAGGCGCGTTATCCGACACATGCGTGCCCATAAGACTTATCACTCCGCTTCCGTGGTGATAAATGCGAGGCGCATGCGGTCGCTAGTCCACGTCTTTTCAATGACGTTCATGACAGCATGCAGCTCAACGAACGACCGAGGAAGACGTTAGGCTACGAGACGCCAGCCGAACGATATCGACAAACTGTTGCGTCGATCGGTTGAGTCCGCAGTCGAAAGCGGTCATTCAACACGGGCACAGGTCTGAGCTCTTCCAAAGTCGTCAGGCACCTTCATCCCCCATCCAGTGCATCCAGTGCATCATCCGACAACGCGAAGAACGCCCACATCGGAACACCGCGTTTGGCCCAAGCGTCAGCGGCTTCGTCGATCAGGTCGAGCAGGGTGTCGAAGTCGTCTTCGTCGGCATCGCGCATCGCGTCGGCGTTTTCGAACAGGAATGCGTGGCCGACCGCGGGCAGCCAGCTCAGGTCGCGCAAGCTGTCTGACAGTGCGTCCCAGTTGCGGCCGAAACCTTCCGGAAATTCCAGCGCGACCGCGATGCGTCGCAACAGCGTGGCCTTGTCGCGGCAGCCGTGCAGGTCGATCCTCCGCACGCCGCGACCGGCGGTTTGCGCGGCGGCAGCGAGCATGGGCAGGTCGTCGCTGTCGACCAGGTACGCGCCGACATCGGATGGATTCAACACGGTGAAGTCGAAACCGGGCGCTGTCATCGCTGCACCTCGAACGCGCGGAAATGGTCGTAGTGATCGTCGGTGTAGTAATAGACGACGGGCGGATCGCCGCCGGCGATGATGCGCCGCGCGCCGCGATAATCCAGTCCGGGCGTCTCCACCGTGTATTCGCGGTAGTAGCCGCGCGGCATGGTCGGCAGATGGCCTTCGCGATTGCCGAACACGTTGCCGTCCTGCGGATGCGCAAACGGACCGCCTTGCGCGATCAGGCGCAGGGTATCATGCGCTTCGTGCGGCAGGAATGCGGGCAGCGCGGCCGTTTCGTGCGAAGGCGTCGGCTGGCCCGCAGCGGCGGTGGATGCCGCGTGATGCACTGTCGGCTGCTGCGAAGGCTGGTGCTGCGACCACAGCCACGCCCCGAGCAGCAGCAAGGCGACCAGCCAGTACCCCGATTTGCGCATGCGGTTTTCCCGGTTCGCGAACCGCCGTCATTGTATGCGGCAGAAGGTCGTGACTTCAGGCCGTATCCATCGCCGCGCGCTTTGGGCATCATCTACGGCATGAGTTCGCTACAACGCGGTGGTGCCGCATGAGCCACGATCACAACCCGCAAGCCGGGCAAATGGGCGATGAGTCCATGGCGCGCACGCTGGCGCACCAGGCCGAGGCGATCTGGCCGCAGGAGCTGCGCCTGTTCGACCGCTATGGATTGTCCGGGCCGCTGCGCATCCTCGACCTCGGCTGCGGCACCGGCGAGATCACGCGGCGATTGGCGTTGCGTTATCCGCAGGCGTCGCTGGTCGGCGTGGATATCCTCGAAGGCAACCTCGCGCTTGCGCGCCGCGACAACGCCGGCTTCGAGGATCGCGTGCGGTTCGACCTCGGCGATGCGTTCGCGCTGGATTTCAACGACGCGGGTTTCGATCTGGTGGTGTGCCGCCACATGTCGCAGGCAGTGCCGCATTTCGGGACGGTGATGGACGAAATCGACCGCGTGCTCAAACCTGGCGGCTGGCTGCACCTGTTGTCGGAGGACTACGGCATGTTGCACATGCCCATCATCGGTGGGCGCGACCCGGACGATTTCTGGAACAAGAATGCGGTCGTGTTCCTGCAGGGCATCGGCTGCGATGGACGGATCGGTCGGCATACGCCGCCGCTGCTGGAGCAACGCGGCTACCGCGAAATCGTGATGGACTTCATCACCGTGGATACGCTGCGGGTTCCGCGCCACATCTTCGCCGGCATCATGCGCGCGTGGCGCGATGGTTACGCCGAGCCGTTGGCCGATGCCACCGGACGCAAGGTGAGTGATGTGACCGCGGATTTCGATGCGATGATCGAAGCGATCGAAACGCCGCCGCATTACGCGGTGTGGCATGTGCCGGTCGTTTCCGGCCACAAGCCCGCCGCGCCAAGAGCGCCGGGAGCCTGGCGTTGAGCGCATGCCGGTGAACCACGCGCTTCCGACCACCGAGCGCCTCGCGTTGCGGCGCTTCACGCCGGACGACCTGGATTTTCTCGATCGCATGAACAGCGACGAGGAAGTGATGCGCCATGTCGGCGGCGTGAAGGATCGCGCGAAAACCGAGGAGATCCTGAAGACGCGCATCCTCGACTATTACGAACAGCATCCGGGCCTCGGCATCTGGGCGACCCTGGAACGCGCGGGCGGCGCCTGCATCGGCATGCACCTGCTCAACCACATCCAGGGCGAGGCGCACATCCAGGTCGGCTACGTCCTGCTGCGGCCGTATTGGGGTCTCGGCTATGCGACCGAGATGAGCATCGCGCTGCTGCACTTCGGATTCGAGAAATTGGGATTGGCGCAGATCGTCGCGATCACCGACCTGCCGAATTTCGCTTCGCAGCACGTGCTGCTGAAGGCGGGTCTGCATCGGCATGGCGAACGAACACTCGCGCACCCTGCGTATGGCGGGGAGCCGCTGGCATGGTTCGAGTGCGACGCCGCCGACTGGCTGGCCGAGCATCGGACGGGCTCGCGCACGCGATCCGCCGACGGGTCGCCAGCGATCGCTTGAGAGTCACGACAGGATTCAGGGGCGGATAGTGATGCCCGGGTTCTCGTTGAGCGTTCCGTCCGGTTCCAGCACCGCGAACTTCTTGCGGTCGGAATCGAACACGACCGCGATGGACGGCTGGAACAGCGGCCGGCGGATGAACTTCAGCTCCCAGCCGAAACGCTCGAGATCGGACAGGGTCATCCGTTGCTCCTCGTTGAGTTCGCGTTTCAGCGAAATCGCGAGCTCTTTTTCGGTCTGGCGCCGCTTGTCATCCATCCTGTCACCCCCCCCTAGGGCTGATCCGATTGGCATCCTGTCTATCCTACGACGATGGCGAGCCGATGCAAACAGGCCTGATGTCATGGCTGGCGGCTGGAAACGTGGATCCTCGCTGAACGACTCGCCGCGCAGGCACAATGCGAACGATGCACGCACTTCGCTTCGACAATGCCTTCGTGCGCGACTTGCCCGGCGATCCGGAAACCGGGCCGCGCCTGCGTCAGGTGCATGGCGCGTTGTATTCGCGGGTCGAACCGATGCCGGTGGTGGCGCCGCGATTGATCGCACATTCGACCGAAGTGGCGATATTGCTTGGAATCGACGCAGCCGATATCGCATCGCCGGAGTTCGCGCAGGTGTTCGGCGGCAATGCGCTGCTAGCTGGCATGCAACCGTACGCCGCGAATTACGGCGGCCACCAGTTCGGGCAATGGGCCGGACAGCTCGGCGACGGGCGCGCGATCACGCTGGGTGAGGCCATCAACGCGGCAGGCGAGCGCTGGGAATTGCAACTCAAGGGCGCAGGGCCGACCCCGTATTCGCGCAGCGCCGATGGCCGCGCGGTGTTGCGCTCCTCGGTGCGCGAGTTCCTGTGCAGCGAGGCGATGCACCACCTCGGCGTGCCGACCACGCGCGCGCTGAGCTTGGTCGCGACTGGCGAAGTGGTCGTGCGCGACATGTTCTATGACGGCCACGCGAAGCCCGAGCCCGGCGCGATCGTGTGCCGGGTCGCGCCGTCGTTCATCCGTTTCGGGAATTTCGAGTTGCCGGCATCGCGTGGCGATACCGCATTGTTGCGACAACTGATCGGCTTCACGATCCGCCGTGATTTTCCGAAGTTGCACGGCCAAGGCGAATCGCTATACGGAGACTGGTTCACGCAGGTCTGCGAACGCACGGCAGTCATGGTCGCGCACTGGATGCGCGTGGGCTTCGTGCACGGCGTGATGAACACCGACAACATGTCGATCCTCGGCCTGACCATCGACTACGGGCCGTACGGCTGGATCGACGACTACGATCCGGACTGGACGCCGAACACCACCGACGCGCAGGGCCGTCGCTACCGTTTCGGCCAGCAGCCGCAGATTGCGTGCTGGAACCTGACCCGCCTCGCCAGCGCGCTGGCGCCCGCATTCGCATCGCACGATCCGCTGCACGCGGGATTGCAGCGCTATGCCGAGGTCTATGCCGAGGCCGACCGCGACAACATCGCGCGCAAGCTGGGCCTGCGCATATGTCTCGAGGAAGATATCGAGCTGATGCAATCGCTGCACGCATTGATGCATGCGGCCGAAGTGGACATGACCTTGTTCTTTCGCGCGCTGGCCGGGATCGATCTCGATGCGCCGACGCTCGAGCCGATGCGCGAGGCGTTTTACGACGAAACAAAGATGCGCGATGCCGAACCCGACTTCAACGCGTGGCTCGCGAATTATGCGGAACGGTTGCAGCGCGATGCGATGTCGGATGCCGATCGTCGCACCCGCATGAACGCCGCGAACCCGAAATACGTGCTGCGCAATTACCTCGCGCAGCAGGCGATCGATCGCGCGGAGCAGGGCGACGAAGCGGGCATTGTCGAACTGCTGGCCGTGATGCGCCGTCCGTACGATGAACAGCCGGGCCGCGAAGCCTTCGCAAGACGACGCCCGGACTGGGCGCGCGATCGCGCGGGATGTTCGATGCTGTCGTGCAGTTCGTGAACGCCGACTGTTCACTGCGCCGCAAAAACTCGCGGCATGTGATCAATCGCGGCATGATGTTGCTTTCCAGGGAGGAACTTCCATGACCAGACACGTCGCTGTAATCGTCGGCAGCCTGCGCAAGGACTCGATCAACCGCAAGATGGCGCATGCGCTGATCGCGCGCGCGCCTGCGTCGCTGAGTTTCGGCTTCGTCGAGATCGGCGCGCTGCCGTTGTACAACCAGGATGCCGACGCCGCGCCTGACGCGGCGACCGTCGCGTTCCGCGATGCGATCCGCCCGGTCGACGCGGTGTTTTTCGTGACGCCCGAATACAACCGCGGGATTCCAGGCGTGCTGAAGAACGCGATCGATGTCGGTTCACGACCCTATGGCCACAGCGTCTGGGCGGGCAAGCCCTGCGCGGTCGTCAGCGCCTCGCCCGGTGCGGCCGGCGGCTTCGGTTCGAACCACCAGCTGCGGCAATCGCTGGTGTTCCTCGACATGCCGGCGATGCAGCAGCCCGAAGCCTACATCGGCGGCGCCGACAAGCTGTTCGACGCGGACGGCAAGTTGAACAACGAAGGTACGGGCAAGTTCCTCGAGAAAATCATGCAGACGTTCGCGGCATGGGTCGAACGCAACGCGAGGTCCTGATCGCGCAGGCTCGGTGGTTCGATCCGAAACAGGTTTTCACCAAGTGGATGAGCCGCCGCGTTCCTGCGAATACAGCCGCAGTGCGAACCGTCCGGCGTCGGTATCCCTCAGGCGCAAGGCCTCGTCTCGCATCGAAGCGGGCACCTCGGCTAGCGCTGGGTAGGCGGCGCGGTAGCCGGCGGGAAACAGCACAGGCGCCGCGAGCGCCGCAAACGTCAGGTCTGCGGTGGTGAAGCGTTCGCCGACAAGGAACCGCCGCCCGTCGCCCAGGCGTTCGTCGATTCCCTGAAAAATGCAGCGCACGCGCTCGATCGATCGGTGTGCGCTTTCCGGCGTGATCCTGAGCGACGTACGGATCAGGTTGCGCACCAGCGGCATGACCACCGGAAGCGATCTCGCCTCGAACCACGGCACGCCACGCGACATCGCCTTGCGAAGCAGGTGCGTCTCAGGCAGCAACTGCGCGTAGGCCCAACGCCGCGTATGCGGGCCGAGTTCGTCATCGAACTGCTCCTCGAGCGTTTCGACCTCGCGTCGTAGCGTCGCATCGCGCGGATACAGCAGGTCGCCGCCGGAAACGGCGTCCGCATGCACGACGATGTCGGTGGAGTCAACGAAACGTTTGCTTCCATGCACCAGCACCGGCACGCTGCCGCCGCTGTTGCGAGTCGTTGCAAGCCGGTGCATCAGGGGTGCGTGCGGTTCTTCCCGATACGGGAGCGCGAGCCAGTCAAGCGCCCAGCGTGCCTTCTCGCTGTAATGGCTGTGCGGCATCGTGATGAGGATGGCGGGAGCGACGCTGCGGTCGGTCATGGACAAGGATCCGGTTGCAAACCTCTGATCGACCCATCGAAATTCAGCGGCGCGAGGCTTCGCTCTCGATCATCCACGCAGCCAGTTCGGGGCTGACTCCGGGTATCTTCGCCCAGTCGATCGCATCGATCTTGTCGGGATCGAGGTAGCGTCTGGCGTAGAACAGGAACACGTGTTCGCGCAGGAACACTTCGAACAGATCCGGATCGACGTGGCCGTCGAGTTTCATGCGGCCGAGGATCGTCAGCGATTCGGACAGCGTCTTGGCGGGCTTGTACGGGCGATCGCGCGCGGTCAGCGCTTCGAAGATGTCGGCGATGCCCATCACGCGGGCTGGCACGCTCATCTGCTCGCGCGTGAGTCCTTTCGGATAGCCCTTGCCGTCCATGCGCTCGTGGTGGCCACCGGCGTATTCGGGAACGCGCACCAGGTGCGCTGGCCACGGCAGCGATTCGAGCATGTCGATGGTGACGCTGATGTGGCGGTTGATGATGTCGCGCTCGGCATTGTTCAGCGTGCCGCGTCGGATCGAGAGGTTCATGACTTCCTCGGCGTCCAGCAGCGTGCGCGGCTCGCCATCGTGGGTACGCCAGGTTCGTGCGCCGAGATCGACGATCGCCTTGATCGCCGCATCGTCCATGGATTCGCCGCCGATGTTGGAGACGCGTACGCGTTCGCGCTCGGCGATCAGTTCGCGCACGCGCTGCGCATGGTCTCCCGCGGACAGCTCGCCCTTGAGGCGCGCGATTTCGGCGTCGCGCAACAACACCTCGAAGCGTGTGTCGATCAGCGCGATGCGGTCGAACAGGGTTTCGAGCTTGGTCGCCTTGTCGACCACGTGCACCGGCGTGGTGATCTTGCCGCAGTCGTGCAGCAGGCCGGCGATCTTGAGCTCGTAGCGGTCGGCCTCGTCCATGCGGAAATCCGCGAGCGGGCCCGTGGTGCTGCGCGACGCGGCTTCGGCGAGCAGCATCGTGAGTACCGGCACGCGTTCGCAATGGCCGGCGGTGTACGGCGATTTCTCGTCGATCGCGGTGTTGATCAGGTTGATCAGCGCCTCGAACAGTTTTTCGAGCTGGTCTATCAGCTGGCGGTTGTTCAGCGCGATCGCCGCCTGCGACGCCAGCGATTCGACCAGCCGCTGGTCGTCCTGGGAAAACTGCTCGACCTTGCCATCCGGCGACTTCGCGTTGATCAACTGCAGCACGCCGATCACTGCGCCACTGTGGTTTTTCATCGGCACGGTCAGGAACGATTTCGAGCGGTAGCCGGTTTTGGAGTCGAACGCGCGGGTGCCGGAAAAGTCGTAACCCTCGGCGGTGTAGGCATCGGGAATGTTGATGGTGCGGCCGGACAGCGCCGCGTGCACGGCGACCGTCGTATCGTTGTCGCTGCCGTCTGCGCGGTGCATCGGCATCGGCGCGAAATCGATCCGCTTGCCGGAATTGCCGCCCATGTGCAGGCCGAGGGTGTCGTTGAGCAGGACTTCAAAGACCAGCTTGTCGCCTTCGGTCCGATACAAGGTGCCGCCGTCGGCATTGGCGAAATCGCGCGCGGCTTCGAGGATGCGTTCGAGCAGGCTACCGAGATCGCGTTCCGAGGACAGTGCCACGCCGATCGCGTTGAGCGTGTCGAGGCGTTCGAGGATGTCGTTCTGGCTGGGCATGGCGCGTCCGATCGTCGCTGGCGACGGGGTAGAAGTGTCCGGCGTTGACGTCTGTTGCCAGCATACGACGTTCGGCGTCCGCTGCCATCACGCATGCGGCCATGATGGGAAACGCGGATGGACGCATCGTCCGGACATCGGATATCACGCCCCGCCCGATCCGCTAGATGTCGGTTCCGATCGCGTCGCGCCTGGCTTTCCAGGTTTCCGGCGTTTGCGGCTTGACGAACAAGGTGGTGATTTCCGGATGCGTTGCCTTGATCGCGGCCTCGATGCGGTTCACGCAGGTTTCGATCTCGGGCGTGGTCAGTCGGTCCTCGAACTCCGCGCTCAACGCGGCCACGACCTGTTGCGGGCCCATCTGCACGGTCAGCACGCCGTTGGCCTTGCGGATCGCGGGATCGGCGCCGGCGATTTTCAGGATCGAGTCGCGCACGTGCGGCAGCGCGGATTCGCCGATCAGCAACGCCTTGGTCTCGCGCGCGAGGAACAGCGACGAAACCGCAAGCACGACCGCGATGCTGATCGAGGCGATGCCATCGAGCTGCGGCATGCGCAATAGCTGCGCGCCGAGGACACCAAAAAATGCGATCAGCAGGCCGACCAAGGCAGCGGTGTCCTCGAACAGCACGGTGAACGTGGTGGGATCCTTGCTGCGCCGGAACGCCTCGAAATAGCCGAGCTCGCCTTTCGCGACGCGGAACTCCTTCATCGCGACGTACCAGGATGCGGCCTCGAACACGAACGACACACCCAGCACGATGTAGTTGATGAAGGGCCGTTGCATCGGCGCGGGCGCAAGCAGGTGCGCGATGCCTTCGTATAGCGAGACGCCAGCGCCGAGCGCGAACACCAGCAGCGCGACGATGAAACTCCAGAAGTACAACTCGCGCCCGTAGCCGAGCGGGTGGTTGCGATCCGGATGCTTGCCAGCACGGTGCAGGCCGTACAACAGCAGCAACTCGTTGATCGTGTCCACCAGTGAATGCACGCCCTCGCTGAGCATCGCCGAACTGCCGGTGAACCACGCGGCCACGAACTTGGTCACGGCAATCGCAAGATTGCCGGCCAGCGCGGCATAGACGACATTGCGGGTGGCGGCTTTGGCGCGCATGGCGTCCAGTGTGCGCGCAGCAGCGCCGATCTGCTCGAACCGCGCATTAACCTGCGGACAGGTGGGCGTTACGGTGTTGTCGGGTCGGGAACAGCGCGCTAACGTGCGAACGCACAGAGATGGAGATCGCCATGCCCGCCCATGATCCACGCGTCGATGCCTATATCGCCAGTTCCGCCGACTTTGCGCGACCGATCCTGATCCACCTGCGCGAAGTCGTGCACGCGGCATGCCCCGATGTGGAGGAAACGCTGAAGTGGTCGATGCCGAGTTTCATGTACGCCGGCGGCATCCTGTGCGGGATGGCGGCGTTCAAGCAGCATGCGACGTTCGGATTCTGGAAAAGCAGGCTGATCGTACCGGGCGATGGCGCGAGCAATGAGTCGGCGATGGGACAGTTCGGACGCATCACGAAACTTTCCGACCTGCCGTCGAAGAAAACCCTGGCCGGCTACGTCAGGCAGGCGATGAAACTCAACACGATACGCGTCAAGGATCCAGCGCGCATCAGGCCCGCCAAGCCACGACCAGCAACGCCTGCGCCCGACGATCTGCTCGCCGCGTTGAAAAAGAACAAGGCGGCGAAATCGACATTCGACGCTTTCAGCCCGAGCTGCAAGCGCGAATACGTGGACTGGATCACCGAGGCGAAGCGCGACGAAACCCGCCAGCGCCGTGTAGTGCAGGCGGTCGAATGGATGGCCGAAGGCAAACAGCGGAACTGGAAGTACGCAAAGTGCTAGATCCAGTTGTCGTGTGATTCTGGCGGCAAGGAATATCATTGGAACAAGTCCGCCCGCATGACGGCACCCACATCCGTAGTGCATCGAACTGGAAATCCATGATGAGACAGATCGTCCTGCTTGCTGCAAGCGTGCTATGGGTAATCGTTGGCGTTACGCAGCCGGCGCGCGCGTCGATACGCATCGTGCGTCCTGGCGAAGTGCCAGTCGCGGGCGCTGACGAGGGATTGCTGGTTGTGAATGTCGACGCTTCCGAACCCATCAGCACTCTCCGGATTGCCCATCAGGGTTCGATGTTCGGAGGCGAGACGATCAGCGATATCCCGGCCGGAAAATCGTCCCGTCTGTACGTCGCGACTGCTGGTGAATACCGCTGGGACCGCATCGAGTACGGCATCGCGATGTTCCGCTTCGTGTACGACCTGAGGAACGATCCGGATTTCCATTTCCAGGTGAAGCCGGGAGTCATCAACTACCCCGGCGACCTCGTGTACCGGCCATCCAGCAATTCGGCGAAGATACACGCACCCAATCGCGGACTGGGTACGATCGACTGGCTGCGCAAGAGCCATACAGCGGTCTATGCGAAATACCGCTTCACCTTCACAGGCCACTACGCCGACCCGTTCCCCGAGTTCTATGCTGCCGCGCGCGCTACGCAACCGGACAAGTCTGACGCCGATCTCGAAAAGTCGCTGTCACCGCCGGATGCCGGCAAGCTGCCGATCGCGATCGAGGATCTCTGGCGTGCACCACGGGTGCACTCGATCAGCCTCAATCCGCGCGGCGACCTTCTCGCCGAGGCGATCCATGAAGGAGACAAGTGGCATCTCGACCTGATCGACCTCAAGGCCGAGCAGCAGACGCGCCTGCTTACGAGGAATACGGACATCGGACGCCTGGAATGGACGAGTGACCAGGTGCTTGTCGTCGCCGAAACCGGCAGCAACTACCCGATGATCGAACGGATCGGTGAAGCGGGCGTGGATGGTCGCAGCCATGTCGAAATTGTGATTCCTCATTACGGGGCCGTGCTCGCGCCCGTCCCCGGCGATCCGGACCATGTGCTGTTCGAGAGCAGCGTTGGCGGAGCGATCGTCGTCCACGAGCTCGATGTCTCGGGGCCGGACGCATTCAGTCGCCAGCAGTTTGCGCTTTCCGACCGGATCAGCCGAGGTGTCGACAGCGCAGTGGCCTGGATGACGGATGGACGCGGCGAACTGCGCGGCGCCATTGCGAAACAGGGCGACAAACTGGTGCTGTATCACGGCGCCAACGGCATCTTTCATCCGGTCCTCACGATCGACGAAGAAACCGGCTTCAGGCCGCTCATGCTTTCCAACGACGGCAACGTGTTCTATGGCCTGAGCGACAAGGAGCGTGGCCAGCGCGAACTCGTCGAGTTCGATCCGGCCACCCGCACGATCGGTCGCACGATCTTCAGCAAGCCGGCCCGCGACGTCGAGGCGGTAAAGTCCGACGCGCGCCACCGGCTGACCGGCGCGATGTATTACGAGGACGGACAGGAGGTA